>DATNLV010000375.1:0-4909 GCA_035602665.1 Bryobacteraceae bacterium
TGCGCAGTCGGATACACCCGCGCCGATCCACAAGCCACAGGCCACAAGCCACAAGCCCCGCCGCGTGCCTTATAATGAGCAATCGAGGAGCTGGCTTCCCTTCATGGAGGATTTCAAGAAAAAGCTTCAGGACGAGATCGCCGCGCTCGAACACGAGCTTCGCACCGAGTTGCCGCGGGAGATCCTGAAGGCGCGGGCGCACGGCGACCTGAGCGAGAACGCCGAGTACCACGCGGCCAAGGAGCGCCAGCGCTACGTCGACGCGCGCCTGCAGCAGCTCCAGAAGCGCATGACCGATTGGGCCATGGTGGACCTCTCGAGAATCCCGCACAACCGCGTGGGTCTCGGCTCCAAGGTCGTGGTCCTCGATATGGGCAAGGACGAGCAGATCACCTTCCGGCTGGTCACCAGCGAGGCGGCCGATGTCTCCAAAGGCCTCATCTCGACGAATTCTCCCATCGGGCGGGGATTACTCGGCAAGGAAATCGGCGACGTGGTCAATATCCAGATCCCTGGCGGCACCCGGGAGATGGAGATCCTCGAGCTCACCACCATCCACGACGAGGGTAGCGAGGGTCTATGACGTACACCCGAGCCATCGGGGTCGCCTGTAATACCGTCATCCGGCTGATTGTCCGCGGCCTCGCTCTTTCGCGCATCCATCCCAACGTCCTTACCTTCATCGGCCTGCTGATCAACGGGGTCGCGGCGGTGCTGCTGGCGGCCGGCATGTTCGCCCCCGCGGCCCTGGTGATGATCACAGCCGGGATCTTCGACATGGTGGACGGCCGCGTCGCCCGCGCCACCAACCAGGTGACGCTGTTCGGAGCGTTCTTCGATTCCGTGGTGGACCGCTACTCGGACCTGGTTCTGCTGATGGGCCTGCTGGTCTACTACGCCTCCATCAACCGCTTCTTCTATGTGGTGCTGACAGCGGTGGTGATGACCGGTTCGGTGATGGTGAGCTACACCCGGGCCCGCGCCGAATGCATGATCCCGAAGTGCAAGGCCGGCTTCATGGAACGCCCGGAGCGTATGGTGCTGCTGATCATCGGGGGCTTGTTCAACCGCATGGCGCCGGTGCTCTGGGTCATCGCCGTGATCGCCAACATCACGGTCATCCATCGCATGCTGTTCACTTATCGCGCCACCCAGCCGCTCGAACGGGACAAACGGGAGGCGGCCCTCAGCCGTCAGACCTCGACCGTCGGCTAGTCCTTCAGACCTCGGCGCCGGACGTCGTGATCGTCAGGCGGCCGTGTTTCACACCTTTGGTCGAGATCAAGGCGTCGGCGAGTTTCTTGACATCGGCGGCCTTCCCGCGCACCACCAGCACTTCGAGGCAATGGTCGTGGTCGAGGTGGACGTGCAGGGTCGAGAGCACGTGGTGATAGTGGTCGTGCTGCATGCCGGTGAGCTTTTCGTTCAGCAGGCGCGCGTGGTGGTCGTAGACCAACGAGACCGTGCCTACGACGCGCCGCTCGGGCGATTCCCATGCCTGCTCGACCAGCTCGTCGCGGATCAGATCCCGGAAGGCCTCCGATCGGTTCGTATATCCCCGCTTCGCGATCAGATCATCGAACTTCTTCAGTAACTCCGAGTCGATCGCCACACCAATCCGGCTGAGGTCGCCCATTTGTGATTCATTATAGGCGCGGCACCACGCCCCCGGAGATGGCGGCGCGCCGGCGCTGAACCGCGCGTGTCGGGCGGAGGACCGGGCGGTCCGTGCCTAGACGCTCATTGCCGGAACCGCCTCTTCCTCGAAGGCGGCGCGCCGCGCTTTCGCGGCTGTCATGCTTTGAATGACCACTCGCCCAGGCCCGGTGAACGTAGCCAGGAGCCGGCCCTCGCCGGCGGGCAACTCCGTCCCGGTCCCGTAGCTGACCGCCTCGTCAAAGGCCACGATTGCCGACGGCTCCACCTGAATCGCCTGGCCGGGATTGAGGACGAACTCGATGAAGTCGCCGCCGCCATGAAGGAACATTGTCCCCGGCCCGGTCAGCCGCTTCAGTTGCAGCCCTTCGACACCGGGCTCCGTGACCGGCGCAACATCCAGCCGCGCGGTGCTCTGGGCGCACAGGAATCCTCCGCAGGCGACCAGCATGCTCTGCCCGTCCTTGAGTTGGAAGTCCTGAATGCGCCCCGGGGAAGCGCCCGCAAAGCCGACCTCCGAGGGACTGGTGGCGTAGAATCGCGCCATGGATCCGTTCCCGTTTGCCTGGTTTTCCCACTGTACTTCCGGGAACTTATAAACCATTCTTCCGGCCTCGGCGAACACCGCCTGGCCCGGCTTCAGGCGAATGCGAGCAACTTGCAGGTTCTCGCCCTGAATCGTATAGTCGAGCGGCTCGGGCGCGGCTGCGGGCGCTGCCATGGCGGCCATCTTCCTGGTGGCGCTGCCGAGGGATCTACCGCAGCCCACGCAGAAACTGGACTCAACCTCAAGGTGCGTGCCGCAATTTGTGCAGAAGGGCATATCCGGAGTCTCCGATCTATGTATCTTACATCGGTCTGACAGTACTCCTGCCCGACCCCCCATCGTTCCGGGCGATTGCCCCCCAAGTTCCCCGCGCGTCCCCGCAGTTCAGGAAGACATGCTGCGGACACACTCCACCAGGGCGTCGGGTCTAAAGGGCTTGGGGAGGAAACGGCGGCCCGCGCCGCGCGTCGGCGAATCCGAAATATAGGCCGAAATGTACAGCACCCCGATGCCCGGATATCCGATGCTGACCTTCTCGCCCAACGTGATGCCATCCATCCGGGGCATCTTGACGTCGGTCACCAGCAACTCAATCTTGCCCGAGAGCCGCTCCACCAGTTCGTATGCCGCAAGGCCGTCTTCGGCCTCCAGAACGTCATAGCCTTGGCGCGCTAGAACGCTGTGGACAAAGCTGCGGACGTTCGGCTCGTCGTCCACCACCAGCACGGTCTTCTTGTTTTCAACCGCACCCATCGCAGGAATATCCTACCACCGCGCTCCCAATTTTCGGGAAGGAATTGTATTAAGGCACCGTTAAATCTTATCCTTGCGACCTTAGATCCGTAGGCCGGCCGAGCCTGGCCCCGCCGAGGGGATCGGCAGCGGCGGCGGTTGGGCGGCGAAGCGCTCGGCCCACCGCATCCGGCCCGTGAGCTGCATCACTACGAACAGCGTCAGGATCGAGCCGATGGTGACCGCCAATCCGGTGAACCCTTTCAGGAAGAAGGCGTAGGAGAACAGAACCAGGTAGATGAGTTGCGCGATCCCGGCCTCCACCGCCGCGAACCGGATGCCGACCACCAGCCGCAGGTAGCTCACTACCAGAAAGATCGAGACCGCCGAGCAAATGAAGAACGCTGCATGAATCGAAATACGGTCCACGAGGTACGCGAACAGAAGGTGGAAGGCGAAGAACGCGCAGGCCAGGAAGAAATAGTTCATAGGATGGATCTCGATCCGCCGCATGGTCGTGATGATGAACATAAGGAAGAAAAAGAACAGAAGCGAGAGCGGCGCGAAGAAGCTGATCTGGGCGGCCAGCGGCCCAGGCTGCAGCTTCTGCGGCATCGTCATGCCGATCTGGAACCCCGACACCAGGCTCTTATAGGCCCAGGTCAGCTCCCAGCCCTGGGAGTTCTCCCGCTTCGAGGTCGGCGAGAGAGCATTCTCCGGGAAGTCGATGTCGTGGAAGTTGGTGTCCATCGTCAGAACGAAGTCCTTCACCTGGCCCACTCCGGGGCCAAAGCTGTAGCGCCACGAATCCAACCCCTGCGAGCGGTAGCCCACGTGCAGAGTTGCGGATTGTCCCGGCGCGACTTTTGCCGTCGCCATCGCGGATACGTTCGTGGTCGTTACCTCCGCGGGCTTGCCGTCGATCTCAAACTCCAGATCGTCGTAGACCGCCTGCGCCGCTGGAAACTGCAGATGGAACCAGACCGCCTGCTCGTTGGCTGTGACGTTGCGGAACACGTAATCGCCCGCGAAGGCGACCTTGTATGTCGCATACCACAGCAGGCCCTTCTGCCGATGCTCCAGCTCGAAGCCCACACGGACCCGGCTCCGGTCGAGCGGGACCGCCCGCGAGCACGGCTTCGAAGTCTTGTCCGCCGCGGGCTCCACGTAATAGGCCGTTGGGGGCAACTGTTGCTGTGGCGCGCCCCAGGTGGTCTCCACTTTGCTGGCGAGGCCGCCGGTCCGGTCCTCGGTTCTGTCGAAGATGGTTGTTCCCAGGATGGCCCAGGCGATGGCGGTGCACACCAGAATGAAGCCGATCGCTACGATTCGCTTGAACATGAGTCTCGCCTCCGGGACCCATTGTGAGTCATCTGCTTTGCATTGTAAAGTACTTTTTTACGCGGAAAGCGGCTTTGGCCCGCGCGGGTCCCTCCGGACCCGCTAGAATCGTCGTTTGACCTCCCAGCCCCGCGTCTGCGCCGTCAGCTATTTGAACACCGTCCCGCTGGTCTGGGGCATGCTTCACGGCCCCCAGCGCGAGATGTTCGATCTGAGTTTCTGCCTGCCTTCGGAGTGTGCCGCGCGCCTGGAATCGGGCGCCGCGGACATTGGCATCGTCCCTTCGATCGAGGCCGCGCGCCAGGGCCTGGCCATCATCCCCGGAGCCGGAATCGCGTGCCACGGCCCGGTGCGCAGCATTCTGCTGGTGACAAAGGTTCCACCTGCCCGCATTCGCACGCTGGCGCTGGATGCGAGCTCGCGCTCCTCCGCCATGCTCGCCCGGGTCATTCTCGCGCGCCGCTATGGCGTCGAGCCCAGCGCCGTTTCGATGCCGCCCGACCTCCCTTCCATGCTCGAAGCCGCGGACGCGGCCCTGGTGATCGGCGACCCCGCCCTGCGCCTGGAACCCGACCGCCTGGGCCTGGCCGCGCTCGATCTGGGCGGCGAATGGTGCGAGATGACCGGCCTCCC
>DATNLV010000377.1:0-3093 GCA_035602665.1 Bryobacteraceae bacterium
TACTGCTCGCGTGAGTGCATGTCCATTTCGCCAGAGCGTAAGGCATCTCCCCGCTGCTCTGTACAGCCCACGCGCTTCGGTCAGATTCTTAGTTGGCTCAACAGGTGCCATCTCAGTCATATTTTAGATGGCGCAATTCGCTTTCAGCTCCGGACTGGTTGCCGTGTGGTAGAATCTTACCGGAGTCTTACCGATGGAAACTACGCGGCTTTCGACGAAGGGCCAGATTGTGCTGCCCAAGGGAATTCGTGTTGCGCGGGCGTGGGGACCGGGGACGAAGTTCACGGTAGAGGAAACCGCGGAGGGGCTGCTGCTTCGTCCGGCCGCTCTGTTCCCCGAGGCCCGATTACAGGACGTGGCGGGCTCTCTGCGGCCCCAGGGCAAGGCGAAGACGCCGGCCGAGATGCGCGCCTCCATTGTCCGGGAGGTGAAGCGGCGTCATGACAGCGGTCGATACTAATGTTGTGGTCCGGCTGCTGACCGGCGATGATGCGAAGCAAGCGGCGGCGGCGCGGGCTCTGTTCGCGGCGGAACCAATCTGGATCGCTAAGACGGTGTTGCTCGAAACCGGATGGGTGCTGCGGAGTCTATATGGGTTCGACACGGGCGCGATTCGCGACGCGCTTCGCGGGCTGCTGGGGTTGGAGAACGTGCGGGTGGAAGACGCGGCGGCGGTGGTGGCGGCGCTGACGCTGACCGAGAGCGGGCTTGACCTGGCGGACGCGATGCATTTGAGCAGCCGGCCGGCGGGGGCGCGATTTGTCTCGTTCGATAAGGCGTTCGTGGCGCGGGCGAAAAGGGCGGGGGCGAGCGGGGTCGCTAGGGTGTAGTGGTTCGGCGGCGGTTTGGCCGATGCTCGCGAATGCTCGGCGCTCACCTTCCTCCCCCAACAGAGTATACTGACCCGTGTTAGGGAGGGTTATGCCCGAGACGGCGTTTCAACGGTTCTGGCGGAGGCTGCAGCAGATCGGGCTCAATGCTTACGAGGCCCGCTCGTATATGGTGCTGTTGGGCCATCCACGGTTCAAAGCACTGGAGCTGGCGGCGCGGGCGCATGTGCCCCGGCAGAAAGTCTACGAGGTCCTGGATAGCCTGGTGGAGAAGGGCTTTGCGCTGGTGGTGCAGGAGAAGACCAAACTGTTCTCCGCGGTCGAGCCGGCGCTGGCGATCCCGGGGTACCTGGCGCGGAAACGCCAGACGGCGGAGATGGAACTGGCGGAGCAGGGGCGCACCGCTACGGGGCTGATCGAGGACCTCGCCGAATCGTATTCCGAGGGCCGGGGCGAGCGCGGCACTCTCGATTACCTGCGCATCGTGGGCGAGCCCTCGCAGGCGGCGGCGCAGTTCCAGCGGATGCTGGCCGAGGTGGAGTCGGACTACGTGGAGTTCTCGCGGCCGCCGTATGCGGTGGACCCGCTCGATGAACAGCTGGTGAAGCAGGCGCGCGACCGCGGCGTGCGGTGCCGGCTGCTGCGGGCGGCGGGGGCCTTGGACGATGAGCACAGGCAGCGGCTGGAGGAGTACCGGCAGGCGGGGGTCGAGATACGCGTGGCGGAGTCGCTGCCGATGAAGCTGGCGCTGTTCGATGGCAAACGCGGCATGATCGCGCTGCTCGATCCGGTGATTACGCGGCCGGCGTGGACTTCGGTGGTGTTCGACCACGAAGGTTTCGGCGAGGCGATGAAGGGGCTGTTCGAGGATCACTGGCGGCGCGCGATGGGCAGCGCGTTCGATGCGCAGGCCTGAACGGGCCGGGCGAACTACTGGCGCGCAGCGGCCTTCGCGGCGGCTTTCTGTTTGGCCTTCTTCTCCTTCCGGGGCAGACGGGATTTGTTCTTCGGAAGCAGCTTGGGGATCTTCTGGGAGACTTTATTCTCCGTTCTAACGGGCGGAGCTTCCACTACCGGTGCGGGCTGTTTCTCGCCTTCTGCTTCTTTCTTCTTTGCCAAGTGTGCGAACCTCCACTCAACTGTAGCAGCAAACGGTGGATGGTCGATGGTGGATGGTGAAGAAACCGGGGACAGCGTGTGCTGTCCCCGGTGGGAGGGTCGGTGCCCGAACGGTCTAGCCGCCGTTCGGCCCGTTGTGACAGCTATAGCAGCCGATGATGGTGCCCTTGGTGAACGTGTGGCCGGCCAGGGTCCGGTCGGCCTGGATTCTGGAGAGCACGGTGCCGCGGTAGTCGGTGCCGTGGCAAAGCTGGCAGGCGGTGGCGCCGCCCGAATCCGCCACATCCTGGTGCCGGCTGACCCAGGTGGTTCCGATGGGATGCAGGCCGTGCGGGCCGCCGGTGACCGTGCTGGGAACAGTGGCGTGGCAGGCGGTGCATTCGGCGAGCATGCCGCTGTGGCCCTGGAGAGCGTTGCTTTGAACGTTGTCGTTCACGTTGGAGGTGGGGTATTCGGCATGGGTGGAACCGTGGCAGGCCTCGCATTGGAGGCCGCCATGGCCGGCAGAGAAACGATACAGCGAGACGCCGGCGGCGGGGGTGTTGGGCGTGGTGGCGAAGGTCTGGTCGGGAGGCACACGCATGGTGGTGCCGCTGGAGAAGACCGAAGTGTAAACGACCTGCCCGGAGTTCGTGACGGCCGTGCCGCTGTGGCAGGCCTGGCAGTTGGGCTCGTCGAGCCAGCCCTTGCGGGTTGAGACCGCCAGGTTGCTCATGGAGCCGTGGCAGCTCTGGCACTCGATGGCGTTGCCGCCGGTGGGAGCTTGCAGCGTGCCCATGGCGCCGCGCAGGCACTGGGTAGTGGGCCCGGGATGGCAGTTGTAGCAGGCCTGGCGCGTGGTGGCGGCCTCCAGGGTCTGGCTGGTGGCCGGGTCAACGACCGTGGAGTGGAGGCCGTGCATGGATGTGGTCATCGCCGGAACTCCAGTGACGCCGGCCAGGGAGAGCGCGTTCGAGCCGTGGCAGGAAGCGCAGAGAATGGGCTTGCTGGCGGTGGTGGTCTCGAGGCCCGCGGTGCTATAGCCCACGGTAGTGGCGGCCGTCTGGTAGAGCGCGGTGCTCTTGAAGCGGTCGTCGTGCTTGCGCAGGATGTTCAGCTTTACGTCCTTGGCGGGATCGGTGTTGAGGACCCAGCCGGCGGCGGG
>DATNLV010000386.1:0-7624 GCA_035602665.1 Bryobacteraceae bacterium
AGATGCACGCCGGAGGCGGGCGAGACGCCGGCGTCGAGCACCGTCTTGCCCATCAGCCTGCGCCACAGCACGGCAGACCAGTAGTTGGGCCGCGGCGTCAGCGTCGCCTCGTCGATCAAGCCATAGTCGCTCGCGGCCAGCGTGTTGTGCGCAACCACCTGAACGCCGCGTTTCGCTAAGCGCCCAAGCTGGTCCAGATAGCGGAAGCTGTCTATAAAGCTCGCGGCCCACGGGTTGCCGCCGCACGCAGCTTCGCCGGTCTCGGTCAGCCAAAGCGGCTTGCCGGGCTCGAATCGGTCGCGCATGGCCGCGTAGAACGCTTCGTCGCGATCCGTACGCGACAGCCAGTCCTCGGTGAGCGCCGCCGCCTCCGTCGTTTGTGTCGCCCCTCCCATAATGGCGCAGCGCTTCGAAACCGCGCCATAGAAATGGTAGGAGAACGCATCGACGCCGCGGCCAGCGGCCGTCAGCATGTCCTCCGTCTTCAGCAGGGCGAATCCTCCCGCCATCGGAGTCGCCTCACCAATGGACCCGGGGCCGAGAATCACCATCTCCGGCGCGGCCTCTCTGGCGAAGGAAAGGAACACGGAAAAGTCGCGCCCGTACGCGGCTCCATCGTAGCCCTTCGGCGCCCCGCCCATCGCCGCGAAGGTCGGTTCGTTGAAGAATTCGGCTGCGGCGATGCTGCCGCCGCTGGCCTTGGTGAATGCCAGGAACTTCCGTGCCTGGCCCGCCGTCCAGACGCCATCGGCGCCGCGCACGCCGGCGCTCACGGCGAATGATGTGACGATCCTGGCATCCACGGCGCGAGAGAATTCGACAACGCCTCGCCACTGCCGGCGAGTCAGCACGCCGCCGAAGCCTGCCGGGGGCGTTGCGGGCGCTGGACCGTCCGAGTCGTGAAAATAGGTGGAGTTCGCCCAGGTGCCGCTGACGCGCACGTAAGCCGGCCCCAGCGCCGCTGCCAGACTGCGCAGCCGTGGGTTCGCAAGATCGATCGGAGTTCGAGTGCGGAACAGTGTCGGATCGATGCCCGGCGTCGATAACTTCGCGGCCGGCGTTGGTTCGGGCGCCGCGCTTCCCGGTTTGCGGTAAGGCGCCCAAAAGCGTCCGCCGGTCACTTCGACCATCTCGATGTTGAACGATTGAAAGCGTTCATCCACCGTGGCGATGCGCGGCATCTTCGACGGCGCGACGGAGGTGGGCTCCGCACCAAATAGAGTTGCCCCGGAACCTTGCACGGCCAGGGCGACGATTGCCAGAAGCTCAAATCGAGCTCGTTCGTTCACACATCCTCCTGACCGGCCGCGTTGCGGAGCAGGCTTCTATCCGGCCTTAGGCTCGAACAGAGCCGGGTATAGCACACCGGCGATCAGGGCGCCAACGATAGGCGCAAGCCAGAACAGCCAGAGCTGCTCGAGCGCCCACCCGCCCACGAATACCGCAGGACCCGTGCTGCGCGCCGGGTTGACCGACGTGTTGGTCACCGGAATCCCGATCAGGTGGATCAGCGTCAGGCCCAGTCCGATGGCGATGGGCGCGAAGCCGCTGGGGGCGCGGCGGTCCGTGGCGCCGAGGATGATCATCAGAAACATGAAGGTCAGCACGACCTCGGCGACCAGGCAGGCGACGAGAGAGTAGCCGCCCGGTGAGTGCTCGGCGTAGCCATTCGAGGCAAACCCCGCGGAGAGCAGAAAGCCGGCTTTGCCGCTCGCGATAACATACAGCACGCCGGCCCCCGCGATGCCTCCAACCACTTGAGCCACGACATAGGCCGGTAACTCGGACACAGGGAAACGCCGGCCGGCCACCAATCCCACTGTTACCGCGGGATTCAAGTGGCATCCGGAAATATGCCCGATAGCGAAGGCCATTGTCAGGACGGTCAAGCCGAACGCCAGCGCCACTCCCACAAATCCAATGCCAAGGTTGGGAAACGCGGCGGACAGAACGGCCGCGCCGCATCCTCCGAATACCAACCAGAAAGTGCCGAGTAACTCGGCCATAGATCGCCTTCCGAGTGACATATCCACCGCCTCTCTGTCGGTGCCGCCTCGGGACTATCCGCGGAGGCACCCCTAAGTTAGGTAAGTCTGTCGGAAGTATAACACCGGCTCCGCCGTTTACTCCTGCGACGAGTATTGCGCCTGCGGCGGGTTCAGCTTGATCTCGATGGTCTTCTCGGCTTCGTTCACTTCGTAGCTCTCGCCGAAGGTCTGATAGCCCTTCGCGATCACCTGGATCCGGATGGTGCCCTGGGGAAGTTCGGGGATCTTCGCCACGCCTTCCTGGTTGGTCCGAACCTCCCAGCTCGTAATGACCTTCTTCCCCAGCTTGGCCACCGAGCGCGAGCCGGCGAAACGCACCACCACGCTGGCGCGCTCCAGCGGCGTGCCGGAGAGGCTCTTCACCTCGACCCGCAGCTTGGTCATCGGCGGATCGGCCGAAACAACGGTTGCCACCAGGCAAATCAGAATGGCGAGCAGTGTGAAGGTGCGCATATCGCCTCAATTATCGCAGAGGAGAAACCGCTCGGTACGGCCCGCAGCCTCGGCCACCGCCTCCGCCGCCAGGTACCCGCTCCGCACCGCGCCCTCCATCGTCGCCGGCCAACCGGTCCGGGTCCAGTCGCCCGCCAGAAACAGGTTCGGAATCGCGGTCCGCGCCGCCGGGCGCAGGGCGTCCAGGCCGGGCCGCGCCGAGAACGTCGCCCGGACCTCTTTCACCACGTGCGCCTTCACCAGCCGGGCTTCGCGCGCCGCTGGAAAGAACTCGCGCAACTCTCCCAGCGCCAGTTCGATGATCGCCTCGCGGCTCATCGGGAGCAGGCTTCGCGAAGCGCTCACAACGAGCTGTATGTAGCGGCCTTCGCTCTTGTTGAACGCCCACTGCATGGTGCGATCGAGCAGCGTGGCGTGCGGAACCTCCATCACCGGCCGGTCGAACCAAAGGTGGATGCCGGTGATCGGCGAGTGCTCGAACGCGCTCACGTCCAGGCCTAGCGCGGGCGCAGCCGCCGGCACGCGCTCGAACGGAAGCGCCGAGACGTAGTAGTCCGCGGCGTGCCGCTCCCCATCCACCACCGCTCCCACAACGCGCCCGCCTTCGACCGCGAAGCAATCCACCGCTGCCTTCATGTGAAGCGAGGTGTGGGCCATCCCCCGCGCCGCGTAGAGCTCGCTCAGCGGCACCGCCGCCAGGCCCATGTGGTACGCGTCCGGACGAGCCAGGAAGCCCTGCCAGAACACCTGAAACCCGTGCCCGGCCGCCATGCGATCCAGGTCCTCGTTGATCGCGCTGACCAGCACCTGCTGCCAGAATCGGGAAATCGCGCGCGGCGTCTGCCGTTTCTCGCGCAGCCAGTCGAGCATCGTGATGCGGTCGAGATCCTCGCGCCGTCCGTGCTCGCGCTCGATCGCACGAAGCCCGCGCGCCACCGCCAGTTTGTCGCGCGCGCCCAGGAAATGGAGTCCCGCAAAAGAACCCAGAAAGTGCAGCGGAGCAGGCAGCGAGCCCGAACGCAGCAGCGATACGCGCCCGCCGGGCTCCACGAAACGGAACTCGCGGAAGAACCGTATGCGGTCGCCGACGCCCAGCCGCTCGTAAAGGTTCAGCAGGTTCGTGAAGCACGCCAGCAGCACGTGCTGGCAGTTGTCGATGACCTCCGAGCCTTCGGCCGAAGGCAGCGTGTACGACGTCGCGCGGCCTCCCAGAAAGGCGCGCGCTTCAAACAGGTCCACCTCGAAACCGGCGCCGCCCAGCGCGGCCGCCGCGGCGAGTCCGGCCAGTCCTCCACCGGCGATCAGGACGCGGGGCATGGCCGCACGCGTCCATACAGACGGACCACGTTTTCCATCAGCCGCAGGCCGCAATCGTCCGCCAGCGTCAACATGGATTCAGGATGGAACTGCACCGCTTCCATCGGCAACTCGCGGTGCCGCACTCCCATGATCACGCCGTCTTCCGTCTCCGCCGTGACCTCGAGGCACGCCGGGAACGTCGCCTTCTCGGCGAACAGCGAATGGTAGCGACCCACCATGAACCGCTGCGGCAGCCCCTCGAACACGCCCACGCCCTTGTGAATCACCGGCGATGGCTTGCCGTGCATCGGGTAGTCGAGTACGCCGAGCGTACCGCCGAAGGCCTCCACCATCCCCTGCAAGCCCAGGCACACGCCGAAGACCGGGATTCCGTTGCGCGCCGCGTAACGCACCAGGTCCGGCACGCCGAACTCCTCCGGCCGGCCCGGACCCGGCGACGCCAGAATGATCGACGGCGCGATCCGCTCGATCAGCTCGAGCGGAAAGCCCGCGCGGTAAGTCACCACCTCGGCGCCGGTCTGCCGCGCGTAGTTGGCGAGCGTGTGGATGAAGCAGTCGTCGTTGTCCACCAGCAGCAGGCGGACGCCTTCGCCCACACGCGCCCCGGCCTCGCGCGCCGCCTTCGCTTGCGGCCGCCCCTGCAAGGCGCGGAAGAAACCCGTCGCCTTGATGCGCGTCTCCTGCTCTTCGAGCTCGGGAACCGAGTCGTAAAGAATCGTGGCGCCCACCGGATAGCGGGCGATGCCGTCGCGCAGGTGAGCCGTGCGGATGGTGATGCCGGTATTGATGTCGCCGTTGAGCGACAGCATCCCGACCGCGCCGCCGTACCACCCGCGCGCGTCCTTCTCCAGATTCTCGAGAGCCTGCGCCGCAGCCTTCTTGGGAGCACCGATCACTGTGACCGCCCACATGTGGCTGAGGAAAGCATCGAGCGAATCGAAGCCCGGCTTGAGCCGCCCTTCCACGTGATCCACCGTGTGGAACAGGCCCGCATAGGCTTCGATCAGCCGCCGTCCCAGCACCGTCACCGTTCCCGGCACCGACACGCGCGACTTGTCGTTGCGGTCCACGTCCGTGCACATGGTCAGCTCGGACTCGTCCTTGGTGGAATTGAGCAGCTCGCGGATGCTCTCGGCGTCGCGAATCGGATCGCCGGTGCGCCGCGCGGTGCCCGAGATGGGGCAGGTCTCCACTCTGTCGCCTTCCACGCGAACGAACATCTCGATCGACGCGCCCACCAGTTGCTCATCGCCGAATTGCAGCAGAAACTCGTACGGGCTGGGACTGTGCAGCTGCATCCGGCGGAACAGCTCGGAGGGCGGGTCCGAATACGGCGTGTGGAATGTGCGGCGCAGGACCACTTCGTAGTAGTCGCCGCGGCGCATGCCCTCGCGCAGAATCTCCACCTTGGCCGCGTACTCCTCGGCCGAGTGGTCCGATACGGGCTCGCCAGTCTCGCCGTGGTTGACTGGCGGCGCCACCGGCACGCCGGCGCGCGCAACCCCTGCCGTCGTGAGTCCCTTGTACTCGAAATCGTACTCGTACCGCTCGATCTGCTCCTTCTTGCGGTCCATGTAGTAGATGTCGTCGCAGAGAAGCAGGTGCAGGTCCTTGACGCCGGCGCGGGGCAGCTTCAGCTTGATCGGATCGAACTGGAACAGCAGATCGAATCCAAACGCGCCCACCAGCGCCAGCCGGCTGTCCTTCTCGTTGCGAAACTCTTCGATCAGCGCGCGCAGGATGGAAAACGCCGACGGCTGCTTGCTGCGCTCCTCTTCCGGAAACAGCGCCGGCAGGGGCCGCAGCCGGCCTCGCAGCGCGCCTTCTTCCACCGCCAGCGATTCCCAATGCGGGTGCGGCGCCAGCACATCGAACAGCATCCGGTTGAGAATTTCGCCGCGCTGGTTCAGCGGACGGAATTCCATTTCACGCCCGTAGGAGACGATCTCCAGCAGCGGCCGCACCGAAGCGATATCCCAGCGCGAATACCGCCCCGGATACTCGTATCCGGAAGAGAGGTAGAAGCCCCGCTGGCTGTCGAGCTCGCGCAGCAGGTGCTTCAGACCCTTCTTGTACGGGGCCTTCGAGAAGGTCCGCGTGACAACAATCCCGCCGTGTGTAGAATACCTGAGTTGACGCATGACGCCCTGGGGTAATGTCCAGGATAGCGCAGGCGGGCCGCAGCCTTCTAGCTCTGGTACGTCCCCACCACGATCAGCGCGATGGGCCGGTCGCCGATCGCACTGTAGAGCGTCCAGTCCGCGCCCTCCTGTTTCAGCGCCGCGGGGCCGGGCGCGTCGGGCTTCCAACAGTTCAGGACCGCCGGGTGCGGCACGCCGGACGCCTTCTTGCTCATGGCCACCAGTTGATCGAAACCGGGCGTCGAGTTCGGATCGGTGTCGCTCGCCGCGGGCGACAGCAGCAGGAAATCGCGCGTCTGCGAGACCCCCTGGTGCGCGCCGTCGGCCGGATAGAAGCTCAGCCGCAGCGTGTACACGCCCGGCTGGATCGCCTGACCGCGCCGGTCCGTGCCCTTGACCGGGTAGCGAACCACGCCCACCAGCGTCCCTTGGGCGATGTCCGTGAAGGAGACATTCTGTTCCGAGTTCGCCGTGGCCGGCACCTTCGTCCGGAGCCACACTTCACACACCGTGCCGTTCGGGCCGGTGATCTTCGCGCCGTCCTTCTGAAGCGCGTCGCGGATGGCGGGGGCCACATCGGGCGGGGGCGTGCCCGCCGATTCGAGCTTGAACTGCGCCGAAGCGCACACTGCGGTCAGGCAAAGCGTGAAGAGCAGTTTCATTGAGGATCTCCTCTGATGATTTCAGTCTAGCGCTACGGAAAGCCTTATTGGCCGCGCCGGAAGTGGTCGTACCCGCGCGGCGGGAGCGGGCAGCCTTCGAACTCCACCAGGCCGGGCCGGCCTTTGCGAATCGTGCCGATGCGCGCCAGCGGCAGTCCTTCGAACGAACGCGGCACTTCGGTACGCGGGCGCACCGTGAACAGCAACTCGTAGTCCTCGCCGCCGTCGAGAGCCTGCTCGAGCGTGGCCCCGCGAAAGATCGGCAAAGGACCCGCGATCTCTGCCGCGGCGTCCGACGCCAGGCACAGCCGGTAGAGATCGAGCGACAGCCCGTCGCTCAGATCCATGCACGCCGTCGCGCGCAGCCTCTCGCGCACGAACCGGCCCAGCGCGATGCGCGGCTCGGGTTTGAGGTGCTTCTTCCACGCGGCGCCTGCACCGGTCGCGAGACCAAGCGCCGATCCGCCCAGCCGCCCCGATACGTAGATGTGGTCGCCCGCGCGCGCGCCGTCGCGCCGCAGCGCCTTGCCCCTCGCCACGCTGCCGCACATCACGATGTCGCACATCACGCGCTCCGCATGCGCCAGATCGCCGCCCGCGAGCGCCACGCCGTACTGGCGCGCCAGACGCAGGAACCCGCCGTAGAACCGGTCGATCCACCGCTGGTCCGCCCATGGAGCGACGGCCAGCGAGAGCAGGCAGAACCGCGGCGTGCCGCCCATGGCCGCGATGTCGCTCAGCCCGCGCGCCAGCGTCTTCCAGCCCACCGCCTCCGCCGGGTGCGTTGCGCGGCGGAAGTGGACGTCCTCGATCATCATGTCGGTGGTGAACAGCAGGTCTTCGCCCGCGCGCGGCCGGTAGACGGCGCAATCGTCGCCGATGCCCAGGGCCAGGCCGCGCCCCGGCGCCCGCGCCGCGATGCGCTTAATCAGATCCAGTTCGTTCATTGGCGAACACCAGACCGGAGGGCAGCTCTTTGCCGAACATGCGGTCCAGCGTG
>DATNLV010000391.1:0-6188 GCA_035602665.1 Bryobacteraceae bacterium
ATCTCGCCGGAGGGCCGCTCGGGCCGTCAGCCCCCGGGACCCGCCGGGTCGAGCTGCGTCCAGCGGCGGCCTTGCTGATTGACATAGACCGGCCCGCCGGCTGTCTGGATTTCCCAGATCGGGCTCAGCATCGCCTGCGAGGCGCGGCACGGGCGCCACACCAGGCGCGGCGAACCGAACGCGCCGGCATCCCCAAGCTCCAACGCCCGGGCCGCGGTTATGGGGAGATGTGCCCTCGTGCCGGCCAGCCGCGCGTGGCTGCTCACGTCGCCGGTTTCACCGTCGATGGCGGCGACTCCCACGGCCCCGACCTCCTCGCCGAAGATGACCAGGTAGTATCCGGCGCCCAGCTGGTCCAACCGCGCGACGTAGGAGGCGCGCGCAGGCACACCGCCTCCGAAGGCCAAGGCAGCCCGCGCGCGTTCAATCGCTGCTTCTGGGGTCAATCCCGCCTCGGATCAAATGCCGTGCTCGCCGTCGTGCAACTCGGTGAAGACCGCCCCGTCGCTGCGAACGTAGACGTGGTAGGCTCCCGCTGTGAACATGTAGAAAGGATAGTACGGCGACAGCGATTCGCGGCAGGGCTTCCACACCAGGCGCGGGTAGAAGCACAGCGCTTCGGGTCTGATCTGGAGTCGCCCCACGCGGTTGGGCAGCTCGACCACCCGCCCTGCAATCGTCTCCAACACGGCGTCGCGCCCGATTGCGGTGAAGACGGTTTCCCCGGGCTTCGGATTGATGGCCGACTGAAGGTAGATACCAGTGATGGCGTCCACCACAATGGCCAGCGGCGCGGTCCGCTCGTCCTCGGTGACCGGCACGACGTAGTAGAACTGGTCCGGATGATCGAGCCGCTCGACCAGCACCGGAGTGCCCGGCCTTCCCCGGCGCAGTACGCCGGCGTAGTTCTTCCGCTGGTCCAGCCCGTAAACCGACAGGCCTTCCTGCGCGCGCTTCACGGCCATCTCGGCCGAGAGCAACCCTTCCGAGCGCATTCTTTCCTGCGCGAAGGGGCGCACGCCGGGGTGGGACGGCGGCGGGTCGGGATCGCATATAGCGACGTACTGGCCCAGCCAGTGGCCGAAGTCGATGCCGGTCATGTACGTGCTCTGCCAGACGGCGTAGCTGAGGTGTTCGTCGACCACGCCGCGGTCCCCGCCCGAGCCGCAGCCGTCGGAGCCGCTGTGCGGTGGCGGCGGGGCCAGCGAGGGAGTGTACCAGCTGGGAACGGGCGGCCATGGATTGTTGACGTCGAATCCGGAAATCGAGTAGCTGGGATCGCTGAAGCTCGACGGCGCGGCGCTGGCCGTGTAGCCGCGCACGACGATCCAGTGTTGCGAGTGATACACCATCGCGATCGGCGCGACTCTCCAGTTGTGGATGGTCCACACGATGGCGCGCGAGACGGTGTCCTCGTTCGGCTCCGCGTCGATGACGAAGTACGGGTGACCATGCGGCAGCCCGGTCGGGTTCCCGGGCGGCGTCTGGTCGTTCATGGTGTATTGAAGGCCGTCCGGCGCCGTTGACCAGCCGGACTCGGTGGTGCTGTGACTGTGGTTCTCCGCGTAGAGGCCATCCTGGCCCAGCAGTCCTGCTCCGATCTGATCGAGGACCATCTGTGCACAGGCCGCCCCGCAGTAATAGTCCGTGTCCTGCTGGTGGTAGGACACGGAGAGATCTTCGTGTACTGGCATACGCAATCCCTCCTTTAGGAACAATGAACCAGATTTTCCAGAGTGCCCTCCTGGATTTGGACAAAGTATACACCAATGCCGTTCAATGGGCGCCGATTTTTTGATGAGGTTGTTATGAATTTCCCGTGACATCCTCAAGCGGCCGACGTCGCGGCGCCCCCGACCACCCTACTCCCATCCGGTGTATGCTGGGGGCAGATCGAGAGGAGGCAAGCGAAATGACCACACGGATATCTTCTTGTGCGGCAATGGCGGTGCTGCTGCTCGGGGCCGCCTGCGGCACCATGCTGAGCGCCGAAAAAGAACGCAAGGCTGCAACCGCCGAAATCAAGGACGGGAAAGGCCAGATCGTCGGCCATGCGAAGTTCAAGGCAGCAGGAGGCGGCGTCGAGATGTCGGTGACGGTCATGGACCTGACTCCGGGAATCCACGCCATCCACATCCACACGGCCGGCCTGTGCGAAGCCCCCGCTTTTACGACGGCGGGCGGCCACTTCAATCCCGCGAACAAGAAACACGGCATCGACAACCCCGAGGGCCATCACGCCGGCGATCTGCCGAACCTGACGGTTGGCGCGAATGGCAAGGGCACCTTCAAGACCACCATCGCGGATGTCACCCTGGCTGGTGATGGCGCCACTTCCCTGTTCCACGCGGGCGGCACCAGCGTTGTGATCCACGAGAAGCCAGACGACATGAAGACCGATCCAGCGGGTAACGCCGGTCCCCGCCTCGCCTGCGGTGTGATTCAGTAGCTCCCAGCGGTTTGCCACCGCAGTCCGCCGGCTAACTGCGAGCACGCATAGTCGATGTGAACTACCCGGCGATGCGTCGCTCTGGATGCCGCGGACGAGGCGTGCACCAGAAGAGGTTTCATGAGGAGTACGTCTCCGGCCATCGCCGCGCAGAACACGGAGGCCGCCGCACGCTGAAGTTCCGCGATCTGTTCCGAGGACAGCCGGCCGAAGACGTGCGTTCCCGGAAGAACTCGCAACGCGCCGTTGTCCTGGTCACAGTCGTCAAGGTGAATGCGAACCGACAGCATGTTTTCCAGAATCCGGGCCGGAGGCTGAACGTGGCAGACGCCTGCTTTCACGGTCCAGGGCCCATAGCCGGCCACGTCTATTCGGCTCGCCACACAGATGGTCAGATCCTGGTGCCACGGCACAAGCCAGTTCGCGCCGGCGGTTTTGTCGAACAGCGTGGCCCGGACTGGAAAGGCCTCCTTCGCGAGATTCCCCTGAACGATTGAGCGAACCGTGGCGGATGATGCCAGCTCCCTAATTGCGGGCGAGAGGTGAAGAAGGTTGCGAACCGCATACACACCGCCACGGCTACGCACGCCGCTGTCACCGGCAACTGTCGAAACAGCGTCAATCAGGCGTTGTGTTTCCGGTTGCCCAAAGACACCCGCCAGGATCAAATACCCATCTTGTTCGACACTCCCCTGTGCCGAAGCCGAGGCTTCCTGTGGTCTCCGCACTGCTCTTAAAATAGGTCGTGCCGAGCTTCTCCGCACCATGGCAAGCGGGTCGATTATTGGCACAAATCTCATCCGACTGGCTTGGACAGCAGCGAGTCGGCCGCGGACCCCCGGCCGAAGGGTTGAAGCGGAGCTCGCCTGCGTGAGGCTGCCGCGAGCTACAAAATCGCTGTAGTCGAATCGTTGGCGCCTATGCCGCCTTGCGACGGCGGATCAAGTGTCGCGCTGATGCCGAACAGGCTCATGGCCGCACTAGGCTATACGAAGGTGGGGCCGCAGGGGTTCCCTGGCGGACCGGGCACGTTCCCAGGGTTGTTCCGGCCCTGGCGCTTCTTCCCGCGTCTGCAATGGTGATACATTGGAGATACGGCATAGCGTATGGTCAAGAAGCTCACCAAGCATGGAAACAGTCTGGCGTTGGTGATTGATCGCCCGATTCTGGACCTCCTTCGGATCGATCCCGACACACCACTCGATGTGAGCACCGACGGCAGACGACTGATCGTCGCGCCGGCGACCCCCTCGGCGCGGCGGAAGAAGTTCGACGCGGCGCAGCAGTCGGCGCACGAGCGCTATGGCAGGGCGTTCCGGAAGCTGGCGGAGTGAGGCTCTCGGGCGAACCTCATGGAGCCGGTCTTTCTGTCGCTGGATGAGGTCCTGGAGATCCACCAAGAACAGATCGAGCGATACGGCGGAGCTCTGGGACTCCGAGACATCGCCCTGCTTGAATCTGCTGTAGCCGCACCCCAGGCGACGTTCGGCGGCGAGTTCTTGCACGGTTCCGTCCCGGCAATGGCAGCGGCGTATCTCTTTCATCTGTGCCAGAACCATCCATTCCTCGACGGCAACAAACGGGCCGGTGCAAACGCCGCGATCACATTCTTGCTGATGAACGACTGGGAGCCGACCTTCGACGAGGAAGAACTCGTGGACCTGGTTCTATCCGTCGCTTCCGGAGGATTGAACAAGCGGGGGCTGATCGAGGTCTTCGAGTCCCGTTGCGCTCACAGCGCGTAACCCCCGGCCGCGATCACGTGGCCCGCCACCTGCCGGCCGACGGCCACCGTGTCCGCGGGCTCGCACTTCGCCAGGCGCCGCAGGATCGCCATCTGGGTCCGCAGCATGTCGCCCTCGGCCGCCGCGCGGATCACTTTGCGCGCCGACGCCTCGATGGTCCCGAACGCCTTCGCCGCGTAGTATTGCGTCAGCGCGACGGCCTGCTTCGCCCCCGGCGCCTTCGCCGCCAGCAGCTTCTCCGCGCGCAGCACGGCGGACTCCAGCGCGTAGATCTCCATGATGCAATCGGCCAGCGCGCCCACCACTTCCTGCTGGTCTACCAGCGTCAGCATGTACTTCTGCGACGCCGCGCCCGCCGCGAACAGCGCCAGCTTCTTTCCGTTGGCCAGCATCTTGCGCTCGGCGGCCAGCGGCCCCTCGCCGCCTTCGTCCGCGACCGGCCCCGACATCACTTCGTCCATCAGCCGCTTGATCGCCCCCAGCAGCGGCAACTCGCCCGCCATGGCGCGCTTCATCAGCCGCCCGGTGATGATCAGCCGGTTGATCTCGTTGGTGCCCTCGAAGATGCGGTTGATGCGCGAGTCGCGATACGCGCGCTCGGCCGGGTATTCCTCCACGTAGCCGTAGCCGGCAAAGATCTGCACGACGTGGTCCACCACCATGTCGAGCATCTCCGACGCCCACACCTTCAGGATCGAGCACTCGACGGCGTATTCCTCGATGCGCTTCTGAATCTCGCGCGAGCCTTCGACGCCCGCCAGCGCCGCGTCGATCATCCCGCAGGTGCGATACACCATCGACTCGCCCGCGTAGATTCCGGCCGCGCACTCGGCCAGCTTCTCCTGGATCAGGCCGAACTCCGCGATTGGTTTGCCGAAGGCCTTGCGGTCTTTGGCGTACCCGATGGCGCTCTCGAACGAGTTGCGAGCGCCGCCCACGCACGCCGCGCCCAGCTTGAACCGGCCGATGTTGAGAATGTTGAACGCGATATGCTGGCCCTTGCCGGCTTCGCCGAGCAGGTTCTCGACGGGCACCCGGCAGTCGCTCAGAATCAGCGGGCACGTGGACGACCCGCGAATCCCGAGCTTGTGCTCCTCGGCGCCGACGCTCAACCCCGGTGTGCCCCGCTCCACCAGGAATGCGGAAAACTTTTCGCCATCGATCTTGCAGAACACCGTGAACAGATCGGCGAAGCCGCTGTTGGTGATCCACATCTTCTCGCCGTTGAGCACGTAGTGCCGGCCGTCCTCCGAGAGCACCGCCCGTGTGCGGCAGTTCAGAGCGTCCGATCCCGAGGACGATTCCGAGAGCGCGTATGCCGCGATCCACTCGCCCGTCGCGAGCTTGGGCAGGTACTTGCTCTTCTGCGCCTCGGTGCCATACCAGACCAGCGGCAGCGTGCCGATGCCCGTGTGCGCCGCGAACGCCACCGCGAAGCTCGCGAGGCGGCTCATCGATTCGGTGACCAGGGCCGAGGTCACCTTGTCCATCTCGAGCCCGCCGTAGGCCTCCGGCACGTCCACCGCCATGAGCCCGAGTTCGCCCGCGCGGCGCAGCAGGCCGATCGTCACCTCGAAATTCTTCGCCTCGATCTCGGCGGCCGCCGGCACCACTTCATTCAGCGTGAACTCCGCCGCGGTCTTGGCGATCTGCCGGTGCTCGTCGGAGAAGTCCTCCGGCGTGAACACGTCCTGCGGCCGTAGATCCTCTACGAGGAAGCCGCCGCCCTTCGGTCTGGATGCCGCCTGATTCGCCGTTGCCATCGTGCCTCCTAGTTCAGACTCTCGAAGATTCCCGCGGCGCCCATGCCGCCGCCCACGCACATCGTCACCAGGCCGTAGCGCGCCCCGCGACGCCGCAATTCTCCCAGCAGGGTCGCGGTCAACTTCGCGCCCGTGCAGCCCAGCGGATGACCAAGCGCGATCGCACCGCCATTCACGTTGACCTTCCCCATGTCGAGGCCGAGGCACTTGATGACTGCCAGCGCCTGCGCC
>DATNLV010000393.1:0-2064 GCA_035602665.1 Bryobacteraceae bacterium
GGGACCTCGACCGTTGCCACCACCTTGCCGTCCCGTGTGCCCACCGCACGCAGCGTGCCCGGCTCATACGGGACGTCCCAGGCCAGGTGCAGATCGCTGGTGGTCCGCGCCGCACGCGACCGCGCCGGGAAGTTGCCGTACTCGCCCTGCATGCCGAGATGCGGGAAATCGTAACCCTTGACGCCCAGCGAGCGGCCGTTCAGGAACAGCTCCACCGTGTCGCAGTTCGTGTAGCAGGTCACGGGGACGAACCGTCCCTCTTTGCCCTTCCAGTTCCAATGCGGAAACAGGTGCAGCACCGGCGGGCTGGTCCACTGGCTCTGGTAGAAATAGAAGCCGTCCTTCTTGAACCCGCAGGTGTCGATGACGCCCGCCGGCGCTCCTTTCATCGGCCATCGCGCTTCGCCCAGGTAGTCGATGCCGGTCCACATAAAATCGCCGGCCACGTAGTCGTAGGTCCGCACGAACTTCCAAAGCTGTTCCGCGTCCAGGTTCCGCCCGGGGATCATGCCGAAGAAGCTGCGCGGCCCGGGCGCGCCTTCGGCGGGGAACAATCCGCTGTAGTCGCCGCGGATGCCGCCCATCGCCTCGCTCTCGGTCCCGATCATCCGCCGATGCGGAAACGCAAGCCGGTCGATGCTGTAGTATTTCTCGCGCCGGTCGCGCCAGCGGTCCACGTAGT
Source organism: Bryobacteraceae bacterium (assembly GCA_035602665.1). GTDB lineage: Bacteria > Acidobacteriota > Terriglobia > Bryobacterales > Bryobacteraceae > DASWZN01. The sequence continues at coordinate 683 of DATNLV010000393.1, forward strand.
TGTAGCCCACCACGTCGAGCTGCGCCAGAAACTCCGGCCGCGCCCGCTCAGCGAGTGGATCGGATTCGATGTGATCGCAGCCCGCCGTCACCAGGCGAGTCGGATCCTCGCGGTGGAAGATGTCGAGCAGCTCCTTCAAGGTTTCCGCGCCCCGCGGGGCCTGCTGGTCGCCGATCTCGTTGCCCGCGCTCCACAGCACCACCGAGGGATGGTTCCGGTCCCTGTGGATGAAGTTCAGCAGGTCGCGCTCGTGCCACTCGTCGAAATAGATCGAGTAGCCGTAGGGACCGATCTGCCCCTTCGGCACACGCCACTCGTCGAACGCCTCGTTCATCACCAGGAAGCCCATGCGGTCGCACAGGTCCTGGAACTCCGCCGCGTAGGGATTGTGGCTGGTGCGTATGGCGTTGCAGCCCATCTCCTTCAGGATCGCGAGCCGCCGCTCCCACATGCGCACCGGCACGGCGGCGCCCACCGAGCCGGCTTCGTGGTGCAGGCAGACGCCGTTCAGTTTCACCGGCTCGCCGTTGAGCAGGAAGCCGCGATCGGCGTCGAAGACCGCTTCGCGAATGCCCAGCGGCGTGTCGTATTCGTCGATGACGCCGTCTTTGTCGCGAAGGGTGCTGTGGGCGCGGTACAGAGTTGGCTCGCTGACCGACCACAGGTTCGGCGAGGCCACCACCATTTGCTGGACGAACTGGTAATCGCCGCCGGAGGCGACCTGCTGCGACGCTTCGCCGGTCGCGACCGCGCGCCCGTCACGGTCCAGAATCGCCGTGGTCAGCGTGCACGCGGAGGCGCTCCCGCTCTCGTTGCGGACGCGGGTCTCCACCTGCACCGTCGCCTTGTCCTTCGCGACCCGCGGCGTGGTGACGAAGGTGCCCCAGTAACCGATGTGGACTTTGTTGGTCGCCAGCAGCCACGTGTGCCGATAGATGCCCGACCCCGAATACCAGCGGCAATTCGTCTGGTGCGAATTGTCCACCTTGACGGCCAGCACGTTGTCGCCGCCAGGTCGGACATGTGGCGTGATGTCGTAGGCGAAGGGGACATAGCCGTATGGCCGCCGGCCCAGGTACTCGCCGTTGATCCACACTTCGCTGTTCTGGTAGACGCCATCGAACTCGATGGTGAGCTTCTTCTCCGCCCAGGCGGCGGGCACGCGAAACAGTTTGCGGTACCAGCCGATCCCGGCGGGAAGATACGCGCCCGGTCCGGCCGACGGCGCCTTCTCGTCGAACGGCCCCTCGATGCTCCAGTCGTGCGGCACGTTCAGCGATCGCCACCCAGTGTCGGCGAACGTCGCACCGCTCGCGCCGGTGGCGTCTCCGTAGTGAAACAGCCAATTCGTGTCGAATGCCTGGACCGTGCGCACCCGGCTG
>DATNLV010000409.1:0-2911 GCA_035602665.1 Bryobacteraceae bacterium
AGAGCGCGCAGGCCAGGAAGGCGAGGCCGAAGGAGTAGCCGCATAAGAGCACAAGGAAGACGACGAAGCCGCGCAGCCCGGTGAGCGCCCATTGAAAGGTTGCGTGCAGGAGCGCGGTGGGCGCGGCTGAAACGCTGGCGCGGGCCATCAGACGCTCGCGCTGAAAGGATTCCGCCAGTTTCTCCGGGGTGCCGAGCGCAGCGATCGTTTCGGCGATGATTTCGGCTTGGCCTGACGTGGCGTCCGAGAGGCGTTCCTCGATGTGGTTGCGGATGTCGGAGAGGATTTCGGCCTTCTCGGCATCGGGCGTGCGGCCCAGCGCCGTTCTGAGGCGCAACAAGTATTGTTCAATTTGCGAGCGGGAATCAGTGTGAGTCGCCATGGTGCTTTCCTTTCGTGCGGAGCGCGGAGACGATCTCGTCCATCTGCGCGGAGAAGTTGGTCCACGCCGCGGCCATCTCCTTGGCTTTGGCGCGGCCGGGCGCGGTGAGCGTGTAGTACTTGCGAGGGTGGCCGGTGCCCGCGTCCTGCCACTCGGAGGTGACGAGGCCGTCGATGCGCAGCCGGTTGAGGATGGGGTAGAGCGTGCCCTCGGCCACCTCCATTCCGCCGCGGCTCAGGAGGGCGCGGAGGATGGCGAGGCCGTAGAGGGGCTCGGCCCAGAGGCTGGCGAGGATGGCGAGTTCGAGGCAGCCTTTGCGAAGCTGCGCGTCCCAGTTGTCGGGGGCGGGAGGGTTGGGTGCCTGGCTCTTGTTTGCCATATACATTGTAATGCTATGTATAGTGTCAGGCATGTTAGTTGGTTTGTCAAGGGGTATGTGAGGATTCAGGTTAGGCGGAGCTTGACCTCCAGTAGCTTATAGGCTACTATGACTCGTGGACCGCGTCGAACTCCTGCTTTTCCGGAAGGGCCGTTCGACTCCCTTTCTGGAGTGGCTTGCCTCGTTAAAGGATGCGCAGACGGCTGGCGTCGTGCGCGCCCGGCTGAACCGTATCCGGCTGGGCAATTTCGGCGACTGCAAATCCGTCGGAGGCGGCGTCGAGGAACTGCGAATCGATTTTGGTCCTGGTTACCGCGTCTACTTTGGCCGGGATGGCGCGGCGGTCGTGGTCCTCGTTGGCGGCGGTAGCAAGAGGACGCAGACCAGGGAGATCCGCACGGCGCAACAGTGTTGGAAGGAGTATCTGGATGCCAAAACCGATGGTTAGGACAGAATCCTATCGCGAGAGTCTCCTGGAGTCCCTACGGAATCCGCATGAGGCGGCTCAGTACCTTAACGCCAGCCTGGAGGACAAGGACACGCGCGTGTTTCTCATGGCTTTGCGGGATGTCGCGGATGCCATGGGTGGGATCAGAGCCTTGTCGCGCGAAGCGCGCTTGAATCGGGAGAGCCTCTATCGCATGCTCTCGAAATCCGGCAATCCATCCCTGGAGAGCCTCGCAGCCGTGCTGAGTGCTTGTGGCCTCCGCCTGGCCGTTCAGTCAACTTCTTCGCGCCGAGGGAAACGCCGCGTGGCGTGAGGGTGCTCCTCCTGCCACGTCTACGCCGTCTTTCGCAGCACGCTTTCTACTACCTCGGGGTGCTCACCGATGACAGCCAACAGGATTCGTGCGGGGCCGTCAGGAACCCGCCGTCTTTGTTCCCAGTTGCGAACCGAGGCTGGGGCGAAGCCGAACTTCGCCGCGAACTGGGATTGGCTGAGCCCCAGACGGCGGCGGATCTCGCGGACGTCGACGTTGGGAACCATGACGGCAGTCACGCGGGCGGCGAGTTCCTCACCCTTCGCGTAGGCTAAGGCCTGCCGCATGCTCTTCACCCACTCGCTTCCGAACGCGGTCCGCTCTGCCCTGCGGCGGCGCACGGGCGGCTTAGTTTCCTTTTTCGTTCTCATCGTCGTTTCCTCTCCAGGTACTCTGGCTGCACAGGCCATCAACACACCCTCTCGATCGCGCGCCGGCAGACGGAGCAGAAGGCGACCGGGTCGCGGCCACTTCCCCCTTGGGACGGTGCGCGGCGCACCTGGCCTCGCAACCGCCTCAGTTCGCCAAAGCACACTCGATGGCTTCTTCCGGAGTCATGTTCCAGCCCTTCATCCAACTGGCCGCGGCCGTTGGGCCCGCCTGCTTGCGAGCCTCGTCGATTCTCCGTTCGATCTCTACGAGACGGCCTGGGCGGAAAAACCGCAAACTGTATCTCTCTCGCATCGCGGCTGCCGCGCCGGCCAGGGTCAGAGCGCGCTCGGGCGCTTGAACTTCGAGGGCCAGCCAGGCAAACGCCTCCAGCACGCGCGGCAACTCAGCCTTGTTTTCGGGCCCATACAAAACGATGCATTCCTTGTATAAGCATTGAGCCTCCACCAGATCGCCGGCGGCGTCCGCCGCACCCGCCAGATCGTGAAGGCAGGAGGCGACCCCGAGCGGAATCCGCAACGCGCGAAACCTGGCCAGGGCCTGCGTGTAGAGCGCGCGAGCCTGGCTATCGTCGCCCTGTTCGCGGAATAGGTCGGCTTGGTGGCTGAGAGACCAGGTGGCGTTCTCCCGATCTCCCGTATCCTCGAACAGGCGCATGGCCTCCAGGTAGAGAGCATGCGCGTATTCATACTGGCCCAAGTCTTTGACGACGTCCGCCAGATTGCTCAAGGTCCCGGCGAGAGTGAAGGGATCGGCGGTGTTGCGAGCGAATTCCACCGCTCGCTCAGACCACAGCCGGGCCTGTTGGAGGTCACTCCGGCGGAAATTGACACCGGCACGGGTCGCGCAGAATAGCATGCCCAGAGGGTCTCGCGCTTCTTCAAAATCGGCAAATGCCGCGCGATACAAATTCAGCCCTCGTGGCGGGTCGAGTTCGGAGGTGAAGTCGGCTCTCCAGTAGTTAGCCCAGTTGCGCAGTCTTGGAGACTCGGCGGCGGC
>DATNLV010000411.1:0-20239 GCA_035602665.1 Bryobacteraceae bacterium
TCTGCACAATGCCTCCCGAAGGTGTGCGATCAGCCACGGCCTCGGGACATTCGCCCGTCCTGCCGGCACAACGGACATTGTAGCGTGAGTTTCGATACCTTAAAAACTTTTTCTCGTTTTGCGCCCCAACAGCAAGCGGACGCGGCTCCCGATCTGCCCCTCCCCGCCCGATCCTCGTTCGGAGTTTGTTGGCCGGTTGGCCGAAGGAGGTCGCGTCAACCTGGATCCCGGCCCAGCGCGCAAGCTACGGCGAAGGGCGCGCTTCCCCGAAGGCGCTCAAGTACTCTGCCAAGGTCGCATCCAACCGCTCGTAAAGCAGTTGGTCGAAGCTCCCCGCTCCCTGCCCAGCCTGCGCTGCCTGCAGGGCGCGAATGTAGGCGGTTCGGTCTTCCGGACGCACGGCTATGGGCGGATACCCGCCTCGAATCAGAATCAGGTTCATCAACAGGCGCGCGGTGCGTCCGTTGCCGTCGTTAAACGGGTGAACGTCCACCAGACGCCGGTGAGCCGTGAACGCCGCCTGGGGCGTATCCGGCGCCGCGCTCAGCCATTGGCCGAAGTCGCCCATAAGCGGCGGGATCTCCGCGGGAGACGGAAACTCATACCGGCCAGTCTCGGTCCGGACGTAACGTGCCAGGTCCGCATAGCGGCCGGCGATGTCAGGCCTTGACCGTTGCACAACCAGCCGATGGAGATTGCGGACGTCGCTTTCCGTCACGGGCGTCTTACCGCGGGCCAACTCGCGGACGTAACGGATCGCATCGTAATGATCCAGCGCCTGGAGGTGATCCGTGAGGGGCTTCCCGGCGATGGTAACGCCCTGCTCGATAACCAGCGTGGTCTCCACCGGGCTGAGGGTGTTCCCTTCAATGGCGTTCGACGTGTAGGTGATCTCCACGTCGTAGTAGTGTTCCAGATTCCGCAACGCTTCCGGCGGTAACGGGCGGAGGTGGTCCAGCCGGTCCTTCTTATCCGCGATGGCCTCAAGCAACGGGCTCACAGGTATTATTCTGGCAAACCTGCCGCTTGCGTGGGCGGAGCTCACGCTCCCCGTCCGATCCTCGTTGGGAGTATGTTGGCTACATGACACCGTTACTGGGTCGATCCATTTTGTTCCTGGCGATCGCGCTGCCGGGAATCCTGCTAGCCGCGCAGGGCGAGGGCGCCACCCCGCCCAAGCTCTACAACACCGCCAAGCAGAAGATCCTCGAAGGCAAGCAGGTCTTCAGCTTCACCCAATGGAAGACGGATGTCGAAGCCTATTGCGAGGCGGCCAAGCACTACGACTACGCATGGTTCGAGATGCAGCACAGCACGCTGGAGTTCCGCGACGTCGAGAAGATGATCGCCGCCTGCCCGCACGCCGGTGCGATTCCCATGATCCGCCTGCCCGACGCGCAGGAATGGCACATACAGCACGCCACCGACATCGGCGCCCTGGGCGTCATCATCCCCACGGTCGATGACGTGGACCGCGCCCGCGAGGCCGCCAAATGGGCGCGCTTCCCACCCGTCGGCCGTCGCAGCTCGGGCCATGCGCAGGCCCCCAGCATCTGGGGCATCAACGGCATCGACTATCACCAGACCGTGAATGACAACATGCTGGTTGTGATCATGATCGAGACTCCAACCGGAGTGGCTAACGCCTTCGACATCGCCTCCGTGCCCGGCGTGGACGTCGTCATCGTGGGCAACAACGACCTGGTCTACTTTTCGGGATTCGCCCAGACCGACCCGCGATACCAGGAGATGATCACCAAGATCCACGACGACACTCTGCGCGCCGGCAAGATCTTCGGCCAGGCCAACGCCAAGTATGCGACCGGCCATCCCCTCAGCCACGACGCGAAGTTCTTCCAGAACGGTCCGTCCAACGACGGCTGGAAGCCCCCCACGCCCGGCAACGTGAACGCGCCGCCGCCCGGAGAGCGATAGGCTTCGTCTTGCCTCCGTGGGCCTTGGCCCACGGTCTGGCTGACAGCTAGCCTGTGAACGCCCCGTAAAGCCACTTTTTTCAGCGGCGGTTCGCTGAGGCGTTCACAGGATGTTCAATCCGGCGTAGCCGGAGGCGAGGCTGATAGCTGACGGCTGATAGCTGTCTTCAATATCCCCGCTTCTTGTCGACCACGTTCACGAGCGGCAGGCCGCTCGAATAGCGCCGCACGTTCTCGGCCAGCAGTCCCACCAGCCGCAGCCTGCGTTCCGGCGAGTAGCCCGCGGTGTGGCAGGTCAGGATCAGGTTCGGACAATCCCAGAACGGATGGTCCGCCGGCAGCGGCTCCTGCCGCGTGACATCCAGGCCGGCGCCCGCGATCCAGCCTTCCTTCAGCGCGCGCACCAGCGCCGGCTCGTCCACCAGCGCGCCCCGCGAGATGTTGAGGAAGTACGCCGTCTTCTTCATCGCCCGGAACACTCGCTCGTTGAACATCCCCTGGGTCTCTTTGGTGGATGGCGCGGCGCTCACCAGCACGTCCACCTGCGGAACCATTTCCATCAACCAGCCCGGCTCCCGCAGCGTGTCCACAAAGATCGGCTTGATTAGCGGCTTGGCGTCGGTAGCCAGGATTCGCATGTTGAAGCCGTAGTGCGCGCGCATCGCGGTGAACGACCCCAGGCCGCCCATGCCGGCGAGGCCCATGGTCATGCCATCGACCTCCACCAGTCCCCGCTCCGGCTTCCATGTCCGCTTCTCGAATTGGGGCACGTAGTACTTGGAGAGCCCGCGCGTCAGGCTCAACAGCATCCCGATGGCGGTCTCCGAGATCGCCGGCGCGAACATGCGCGCCATGTTCGTCACTACCACGTCGCTCTTGACGAGTTCCGGGAATAGCAGCTTCTCCATGCCGGCCTCGGTGGCCTGCAGCCAGCGCAGGTTCTTCGCCTTCGCCAGCATCTCCGAGTTGATCGAGCCGAAGATCACGTCCACATCGGGGAGCAGGCGGTCCAGTTCGTCGGCGGTGGTGGCCACCGTCATCTGCACGCTCTTGCCCTGCGAGACAATCTGCTGGATTTCCTGCGCCGAATACTGCGGCGGAGGCACCACGAACGAGGTGGCCGCCGTGACGATCCGCACCCGCTCCGGCGGCGGAATGAATTCCACCACGCGATCTGATACCGCCAAAACCGGCGCCGCCGCAGCCGACGACATGAACAGCCGCCGGGATACCGAAGGATCCGTCATGTTCCCTCCCTACCTATGCCAGTATAGGTCTGAGAGGAGCGAATCATGTGGAAGCTGATTCTCTTTTCCTGCGCGTCGATCCTGGCCGTCGCCGCGGCCCCCGACGCGAAACGCGAGGTCTTCTATGCCGGCGATCTCGTGCCCGCTAACTGCACACCGACTTTTGACAATGGCTACCTGGCCGCTTACGATCTGGACGGCGGCGCTCTGGTCTACGCACCGGACGGATCTGTGGCATTTCGGTTCCCGCCGCCCAGGGAGAACGCGTTCGTAGTGAACGTGGCTGTCGATGTGGACGGCGTCGCCGCGCTGGCCGTCGAGGGTCCGCCCGGCCGCGGAGGCATATCGATCGCGGACTCCAAAGGCGTGCAGTTTCGATGGATCGATACGGGCGATTACGTGCCGTCCGGCCTCGCCTTCGCCCCCGATCATTCTCTCTGGACCACCGGTTCGAAGCCGGAGCTGTTGTCGGACAGGGAACTCCCGGAATACGAGATCTTGCGGCACTACTCGCAGGACGGCCGGGAACTCGGACGAACCCTGCCCCGATCATCGTTCGCCGAGGAGTTCCCCGCCGGCAGCGGGATCAGTCCGGCGCACGTCATCGTCGGCCTGTGGGAGTTGCGAGTCGCCGGCGGGCGCGTCGGAGTCATCCTGGCAGGCAGGAATGGCCACCTATGGGTCGAGACGGACATGTCCGGTGGAGAAGCCGGCCGCTGGCGCATGGAGGGCCATCCCTCGGCCATCACCGCCGACGGCACGGTCTATGCCGCCACGGCGAAAGGGGTTCTGGCGCTCGACCGGGCATCGGGGCAATGGAGACCCACCGCCGTCCACGTGCCGGACGGGATCCTGCTCGGCGCGCAGGGAGCGCACTTGGTCTTCGCCATCCGCGGAGAGAAACACCTAGTGTGGGTCGCGCCTACTCCCACGGGTTCAGAGTCGACACGCTGGTTCCAGCCACATCCGAACTGTCCCGAGTGACAAGCGTGAGCAAGTCCCTCAGCAGGACGTGATAGACATCTTCCCCTTCAACAAACCAGATCGAGTCGCCCCTCGCTCGTGCGGTAGACGAGCGGAGCAACTGCCCAGTTCTGCCCAAGAACTCGAATGACTTTTCGACCCGCACGGTCCCGTCATTTCCGACGCGCAGTAGTTTCCACTCACCGGAGTCATAGCCGCCTTGCATGAGTAAAACATCCCGCCACACGGACAGCCCGGATGCGCCTGTGATCGGAGAGATCCAGTGCTGCACGATTCGCCGGTCTTGGATTCTGACGATCGGGAACTGGGCGTAGTAGCAGCACCACGCTTCGTCGTCGCTCGTCACGTTCAAGGCGTAGCAATCGTCGATGGTATCGAGGCCGGATATCGGCTCGAACTCAAAAGTGGGGCTGCCGTGGTCATCGAACTGGCGCAGCCCGCAGCTTCCGATCGGACGCTCCCATCCGAGATTCCCGAAGACTCCCTCGTCAAAGTAGGAAATCCAGATCCGTCCCGATTCTGTGGTTTGCAGATCGTTGATTCCGTCGCCGAGCAGGAGCGAGCGAAGGAGACGACCATCGAAGTCGAACACCTTGCCGTTAGGCCGCAAGTCGTGTTCTGAGAACTCGCACCGCCTCGTCGCCAGGAGCACACCATCTGGCAAAGGCTGGACGAGGTGGAAGTTGTCCCGCTGATTTCTGACGTAATGCTCGTCGCAAGCGCCGCCAGGACCAATGGACAATACGCGCCAGTCACAAGCATGTCGCCGTTCGATCCAGTTCTCATCCTTCTCACCCATCGAGACCAGAACAAAGAGTCTTTCGCCCGGACCGCCACAGATCCCAGTGATGTGACCGCCGTTCAGGGCTACCCGGCAGCAGAACTTGGCTTCAGCTCGCATTGCGTTCGCCGCTCTCCAATTTCTTTTTCTCCCACCCCTTCAACACCCTCCGCGCCGCGACCCCTTCCCGCGGCCGCCACCCGTGCTCCACTGAAGTCGCGATGGCCGCTATTCCAATCCCGCCGCCTACCTCGAAATCGAAAATTTCACTAAGAACCCAGCGGCGTCCAACCACCGTGCTATCAACGCTTTGCCGGACACGTCACCGGTGCCCCGTTCGCCGACAGCAACCAATCCCGCCGCCCACCCAAAAATCGAAAATTTCACTAAGAACCCAGCGACGTCCAACCTCCGCGCTATCAACGCTTTGCCGGACACGCCTTCAGCCCCACCCACTGCAGCGGATTCACCGGCACGCCGTTCGCATACAGCGACCAGTGCAGGTGCGGCGCGTTCGACCGGCCCGTCGATCCCGAGTAACCAATCACGTCGCCTTTCGTCACCGCCGCCCCTTCCGCCACCGCGAACCGCGACAGGTGCAGGTACATCGACTCCAGCCCCTGCCCGTGGTCGATGCCCACCGTCCCCCCGTGGAGGTTATACTGCTTGACCAGTTTCACGACGCCATCCGCCACCGCGTGCACCGGCCTCCCCGCGGCCGACCGCTGATCGACCCCGCCGTGGGTCTGCCCCGTCGGCTTCCCGTTCCGCAGCCGCTTCACGCCGAAGGGCGACGTCATGCATCCGGGAACCGGCAGCCGCAGCGGCTCCGCCCAGTGCCTTGCCTCGCTGACGGATTTGAGGAACGCGTCCACCGTATCCATCTCGCCCGGGGACGGCTTGAGTTCCGCCGTCGCCTTCTCCAGCACCACGTTCTGGGTCTGGAAATGCGCGTCCCGCACCGTCACCGTCTCGCTCGAGAGCACCTTGCCGCCGCTCGCCAGCAGATCGAGCGCGTACTTGCCGGGCTCTTTCAGCGCGGGAACCGGCATCAGCCCCAGCCGCCCGCCCTCCGGCTGGACGAACAGGCGAACGGTCCGGCCATCCATGCGCGCTTCGACCGCGGACTCCTGGGTGCGAACCTGGATTGCGTCGCCCTGGCGTGCCACAATCTGTCCCGATGCAACCGAGGTCACCAGCAACAGCAGCCAGCGCATCGCTCACCTGCCGAAATCGATGAAGCCGCGCTGCGGGTCCGTAGCCAACAGCGTCACGCGGACCCGGTCGCCCACGTCCACGCCCTGCTCGCCGCGCATCAGCCGCCCTTCGATGGGTGGATCGATGACTCGCACGAAGACTCCCTTCGGCGTCACGCCGGTCACGACCGCCGGGAACGATTCGCCGACCCGGCCGGCCAGTGCCACCGCCGCGATGCGCTTCTGCATGATGCGCTCCACCTTGCGCGCCGCGTCCTCCTTGAGCGTGCAGTTGCGCGCGATCCCATCCAGCGCATCGTCGGAATACGGCGCCGGCTGCTTCGCCAGGACCGCCCCGATCAGCCGCTGCGTGACCAGATCGGCGAAGCGGCGGTTGGGCGCCGTCGAGTGCGTGTAGTCGTGCGCCGCCAGCGCGAAGTGCCCCGGCGCATCCTCGCCCGGCCGCATCAGCACGTACTCGCCCGGCCCCATGAGCTTGATCACGGTCAGCGACACGTCCGCAAAGTGGTCCGGGTCCGCGGCCTTCCGCTGCGCCAGGAACGCGCTGAGCGCGACAGCGTCCGGCTGCGCGGGCAGATGCCCTCCATGCTGCGCCGCCAGTTCCACGATGCGCGGCCAGCGCTCCGGCGTCTTGACCACGCGGCGGATCGAGGACACGCCAGCCTCCGTCAGCGTCTGCGCCATCACCTCGTTCGCCCCGACCATGAAGTCTTCGATCAGCGCGCCGGCGCGGTTCTGCTTCTCGATCGCGATGCCCGTCACCTTGTCACCCGTCAGGATGGGCTGCGTCTCGGGCCGCTCGAAGCTGAGCGCGCCCAGGCGATGACGCTGCTCGCGAAGCGCCTGCGCCGCCTCGTCCTGCATCTTGAGCTGCGCCGCGAGCTCCGCGGAAGCGGCCAGCTTCTTGGGAGCGGCGGCCGTTCCCTCCAGCCAGGGACCCACCGCGTTGTAGGTCAACTGCGCCTTGTTGCGCACCAGCGCGCGGTAGATCGCCGGAGCGGAAATCTCTCCCTGCGCCGACACCACGAACTCCACCACCACGGCCCGACGGTCCGCGCCCTCGCTGAGCGACGTGAGGTCCGTCGAGAGCTGCTCGGGCAGCATCGGGAAAGTCCTCACGCCGGTGTAGACCGAGGTCGTCTGCGCGGCCGCGTGGACGTCGATGGGCGACCCTGCCTCCACGTCCGCGTTCACGTCGGCGATTCCCACCAGCACGCGAATGCCTCCGTCCACGCGCGCGGCCGCCTCGATCTGGTCCAGGTCGCGGGAGCTGTCGTTGTCGATGGAGGACCACGGCAGCTGCCGCAAGTCGCGCAGGCCGCCATCGAGCACCGGCGCCGCCCGCGCGGCAAGCGCCGCCACCTGCCGCTCGACTTCCGGAGGGAAGTCCGGGTCGAACCCCTCCGCAATCATCTCCTGGTGCGCGCAAACCGCAAGGTCAAACATAGTCGAGAAAAGGCTACCACAGAACGCATCGCCCTCGACGGCGGCGGGGCGGGGGCGATAGAATGGCGTCATGAATGCCGTGGAGACGGTCCGCCTCGATCGCGCGGCGTTCGGTGTCGATTCGCTGGACGACGACGCAGGCGAGCGGGAGTACTGGAGCTCGAAGACACCCGGGCAGCGTTTGGAAGCGCTCGAGCTCATGCGGCAGATCATCTATGGCTACGATCCAGCTACCACCCGACTTCAAAGAGTTTTTGAAGTTGCTGAACTCGAGTAAGGTCGAGTATCTGGTAATCGGCGGATACGCGGTGAACCTCTACGGCTTTGCGCGAGCCACCGCGGATCTGGACATCTGGATTTCAATCCACCCGGAGAACGCCCGCCGAGTGGCCCAGGCGCTCCACGAGTTTGGTTTTGTGCAAGCCGAACCCGAGACATTCCTCAAACCTCGCAAGGTGATCCGGATGGGCGTTCCGCCGATCCGTCTGGAGATCCTCACGTCGATTTCCGGGGTTGAGTTTGGGGACTGCTATGCCCGGCGCCTCGAAGCCGAACTGGATGGCATACCGATCAACCTCATCCAACTGGAGGATCTGAAGCGCAACAAGGCCGCCAGCGGCAGGCTCCAAGACCGTCTCGACCTCGAACGACTGCCCTAGACTCGCCGGACCACGGTCCCCCAGCCGCGGAATAGAGCAAAATAGGGACATGGCTGGCAATGCGACCCGGGTGCTAATAGTTGATGACGAAGAGAACCAGCGGACAGGACTGGCGAGCATGGTCGCCGCCTGGGGTTTTGTCGCCGAGACCGCTGCCGACGGGCAGGAAGCCCTCGACAAACTCGGCACTTTTCCCGCGCACGTCATGGTCACCGACCTCATGATGCCGCGCATGGACGGCTTCGAACTGCTGCGCCGTCTGGCAGCCCAGGGTGGCGGCCCGCCCGCCATCGTGGTCACGGCCTTCGGCAACATCGAGACGGCCATCTCCACCATGCACGATCTGGGCGCCTTCTGGTTTCTCGAGAAGCCCATCGAACCTCGCGCGCTCCGCGTGCTGCTGGAGCGTGCCGCGTCGCAGCATCGCCTGGTGCTGGAGGCCGAACGCCTCAAGCGCGAACTGAGCTACCAGGGCGTTCTGGGAGAGCTGGTGGGACGCGCCGGTCCCATGCAGGAAGTCTTCTCCCTGGTGCGGCAGGTGGCGCCCAGCAAGGCCGCGGTGCTGGTGACCGGCGAGAGCGGAACCGGCAAGGAACTGGTGGCGCGCGCCATCCACAGCCTCAGCCCGCGCGCGAGCGGCCCGTTCGTCGCCATCAACTGCGCCGCCATGCCGGAGACCCTGATGGAGAGCGAGTTGTTCGGGCACGAGAAGGGCGCCTTCACCGGCGCGCTCGAACGCCGCGCCGGCTGCTTCGAACTGGCGCAGAACGGCACCCTGCTCCTGGACGAGATCGGCGACATGCCGGTAGCCACGCAGGCCAAGCTTCTGCGCGTGCTCGAGGATTCGCGCGTCCGCCGCCTGGGCGGCAAGAGCGAGATCCTGGTGGACGTCCGCGTCATCGCCTCCACCAACAAGGTCCTCTCCGAAGCGCTCAAGAAGAACGAGCTGCGCGAGGATCTCTACTACCGGCTCAACGTGTTCCACATCGTGCTTCCGCCGCTCCGCGACCGTCTGGACGATCTCCCTCTGCTTACCGAGGCGCTGCTGGGAGACATGAACCGGAAGCACAGCACCAAGGTTGTCGACGTGGCGCCGGACGTGATGGAGGAGTTTCGCCGCTATCACTGGCCCGGCAACGTGCGGGAACTCAGGAACACTCTGGAGCGCGCGGTGATCCTCACGGGCGAAGGAACCATCTGCGCGGTCCACCTGCCGGGGAACTTCAACTCAACGGCGGCGGCTGTCCGGACCGCCGACGATGGCGATCCCGCATCGGTCCGGCTGCGCGTCGGCACCACCATCGACGAAGCGGAGAAGGCGCTTATCCTGCGCACCCTCGACCACACCAGAAACAACAAGACGCGGGCCGCGGAGATTCTCGGGATCAGCCTGAAGACGCTGCACAACAAGCTGAAGGAGTATGGCGCGGCCGAGAGCGAGGCTACGTCAGTCTGACGCGCAATGCCACTTCGTTTTCCCAGATGTGAGAATCGTGCGGAGGTTGTGGGGCAGGTTGTCCAACCTGCGGCGGGTTGGCAACCCGCGTTTAAGTCTCTGCGTAACAGGTCGGCCGGGCGCCGGTTCGCAACCGGCGTGCAGGTCAGGCTTACGGCTGCCCCACAGGTCCAGGTTGACCAATGATTCCGATACGCACCACTGCACTTCAGACCGTGGCCACGCTGTGGCGCCGCTTCATGCCGCGGCCGGGCGACTTGTCGCTGCGGACGCGGCTGCGCCTGTTCGTCCTGGTGCTGATGTTCTCGGTGGTGACGGCGCTCTCGCTCCTCCACCTCTACACGCTCGGCGCTTTCGGCTTCGAGGACGTTCTGCAACGCGCGCAGCACGCCGGAAACGAGGTCAAGTACTTCGTCACCCAGCGCCTCAAGGAGATGTGGTACGACCTGCCGGCGGAGCGCCGGACCGAGGCCCCCAGAACCCTCTATGCCAGCCTGCTCGCGGCCGACGACGAGCTGCCCGTCTTTCTCCGCGACATCGTTTCGAACTCCCGTGCGATCGTCGAGATTTCGATTTCCGACGCCTCCGGGCACATCCTGGCGGACTCGCTGCCCTATCGTGCCGGCCAGAGGACCGCGCGCCTCCCGGATTTCGAGGCGTGGGCCAAGAAGAGCCCCTGGCAGAAGCTGTCGGAGATCTTCTCCGAGCGCCGGGACTACCAGGTCGTGCTGCCCATCGCCTTACAAGGGCAGAAGACGGCCGTCTTCAACATTGACGTCGTGCTCTCCTCCATCCTGCTCCGCCAGATCGTGCTGCCGCAGGTGCGAAGCGTGGCCCTGATCTTCCTCGGCGGGTTGCTGCTGTCATTGCTGTTGGCGGTGGTGGTTTCAAACCTGGTGCTGCGGCCGCTCGATACCATCGGCCAGGCTATCGACCGGATCAGCCGGGGCGAGTTGGCCAATGCGTCCTGGGTGCCCGAAGGTTCGGCCAAGGAATTCGCCGCCGTGCAGTCGAAACTGAACCTGCTCGGTCAGCAGTATCGCGGCGCGCGGCAGGACGCCATCCAGCTCCGCAGCAACGTGGAGCAGCTTATCGAGCGGCTGGAGGAAGTGGTGCTGCTGTTCGACCGCGACGACCGGCTGGTGATGGCGGGCCGCGCGGCTGAGAGCATACTGGCCCGCGGCCGCTGGGAGATCATGGGCCGCACGATCACCGAACTGTTTCCACCCTCGACCGCGTTGGGCGCGGCCTTGCGCAATGCGATCGAGTTGCGCCAGCCTCTGAGGGACGTCGCGCTAGCGCTCGAGAGCGGGCCGGGCACGCGCGTGCTGGCGAGCGCAGAGGTGCTGGAGTCGTTCCCGGACCACCAGCGTATCGGCACCCTGATCACCTTGCGCGACGCCGAGACCCGGCGCCAGATCCGTTCGCAGCTCGACGTCTCGGCGCGCCTGGCCGCCATCAGCCGGCTGACCGGCGGAGTGGCGCACGAAATCAAGAACCCGTTGCAGGCCATCACCGTCCACATGGAAGTGCTCAAGTCGAAGCTGGCCGACCACTACGACGAGGTTGGCGTGGAGATCGAGACCATCGCCCGCGAGATCCTGCGCCTGGACCGCGTGGTGAAGACCTTTCTCGATTTCACTCGTCCCGTCGACCTGAAGATGCGCGACATCGGGATGGTCGCGCTGGTTCAGGACGTGGCCGCGCTGGTGGGCCCCTCGGCCGGCCGCCAGAACGTGCACGTCGAGGTGGATTCCGATTCCGAAGAGATCTTCGTCCATGGCGACCCCGACCTGTTGCAGCAGGCCATCCTGAACGTGGTGGCGAACGGCGTCGAGGCCATGAAGAGCGGTGGCCTGCTGCGAATCCAGCTCGCGCGCGAGGGCGACGAGTGCTGCGTGAGCATCTCCGACGAGGGCGCCGGCATCGCGCCGGAGGTCCGCGACCAGATCTTCCATCTGTACTTCACCACCAAGGGTAAAGGGTCCGGCATTGGCCTGGCGGTGACCTTCCGCGTGGTTCAGCTGCACAATGGTACCATCGACTTCACGAGTGAAAGCGGCCGGGGAGCGACTTTTCGCCTGCGGATCCCGGCGATCTACAAGGAGGAGTTTGGCCGAGCGCAGTCCATTGCGACAGAGGGCACAACCGGCGACTGAGCGAAGCGGGCAAGGATGAGAAACACGCGAATCCTATTGGTTGCGGCGCTGGCGATGGCGATTGGAACGCCCTCGTGTGCCGTATGGCCTTTTCACAAGAAGAAGGCCACGCCCGTGCCGCCGCCCGCTCCGGCGCCGACGGCTCCCGCGGTGCGCCCCAAGCCGCGTGAGGTGGCAGTGCCCGCTCCCCCGGATATCTCCGCGAAGGAGCCGGATCTGCACCAGGCCGGGCCCGCCGTGCCGGGCGAGACGCTCCCGCCGGCCCCGCGCCGCGCTCCCAAGAAGGCGCGCACACACGAGGACGCCGACGCGGCTCCGCCTGCTCCAGAGCCCGAGGCCCCGGCCGCTGCCGTGCCGGCCCCGCAGTTCGAGCAGGTCCTGACTCCGGAGCAGACCAAGGCCTACAGCGAAGAGATCGAGAGGAACATCGCCGACGCTCAGAGAGCGGTTGCGATGGTGGAGAACCGGCGGCTGAACGGGGAGCAGACGACGTACCTGGCCCGGGTCCGGGCCTTCATCGACCAGGCCAACGAGGCGCGCAAAGCGGACCTGTTCCGCGCCCGAAACCTCTCTGAACGCGCCCGGGTGCTGGCCGAGGACCTTCTCAAGAGCGTTCAGTAAAACGAACCGGGGACAGGATGAACTGTCCCCGGCGTCCAAGTTTGATCTTCTTCGTCCGCTTGCTTACGCGCGCGGTTCAGAACAACGACCGACTAGTGAGTCCCCGGCGCGGCGCTGGCCGACATCGCGGCGTCCGGCACCAGCAGGTTCACCGTTACGTGGCGCATTTCCTTCTTGCCCAGGTTCGCCGTCTTGGGTGTTGCGCCCAGACCGATGGTATGAACGCGACGCAGAGCAATGCCCTTGTCCACCAGGTACCGCACAACCGCGTCGGCGCGACGCGCGCTCAAGCCGATGTTGTACGCGGAGGAACCAACCTGGTCGGTGTAGCCCTGCACCTCGATGTGGAAGCGCGTCACTGCCTGTGCCGCCTGAACGACGGTGTCGAGCTTGGCTTTCCCTTCGTCGGTGAGCGTGGCCTTGTTAAAACCGAAGAGGACGTCCTGAGTGGAGGCTACCTTGAAGTTGTCGTAGACCTCAACCTGATGCTGGACATCCGCTACCTTGGTGGTCGCCTGCTGGGCGAGGCCGTTCGCGGCTTGCGCGTCCTGGCCGGCCTGGACCGCCTTCTGGTCAGCCGTCTGGGCCGCCTTGGCTGCATCGTTGGCCTTGCTCTCGGCGCTCATCGCGCGCTCTTCGACGCGCGACACATCCTTCTGTTCCTTGTTGTCCAAGTTTGCGACGGCCTCGGACTGTTTCTTATCGACATCGCTGACCCGCTTATCGACCGTGCCGACCTGTTGTTGGACATACTTCTTGGTGGCGCAGCCTGGAGTAGCAAGGGCGACGAGCAACAGCAGACCCCCGGTTCCTAGTAGAGTGCGTGAATGCAACATGTGTGGTTTTACCCTCCCGTCCGATTAGGATCGCACGTCGGTGGCCATTTGGAAAGAGCCAGAAGCAAGAGACTTAGCGGGTCGCTCTGGTGGCGAGGGATGGCAAAAACTGCACAAATCCTCAAGAAGAAGGTAAAAAGTTCCTTTTTGGGCGCAGCTGAGGGCAAGGCTACAGTGAAAGCATTTTAATGGTCTCGGCCCTCGCCGATGGCCGTTGCCCTTCCGTTTCCGCGAGTTGCGGCGCGGCGCCGCCTGCAAGCGTTCCCCACGCCCGCTTCCCCCGACGACGCCGCACCCCCAAACAACTCCTAGTTGCGATTGGAGGAGCATCTGGCGTGCCACATCCGGGGCCGCGCACGCCGCACCTCGGCTAGACTGAAGGCGTGGCAGCCGAGCCGTATGGAGTCTACGATCCGTTCGCGTGGTTCTACAACCAGGGGTGGGGCAGCGACTACCACCAGCAGGCCGCGCCGCTGCTCGCCGAACACGTTTTTCCAAAGCTCGCGGCGGGCGCGCGGGTGCTCGACGTCTGTTGCGGGACAGGCGACCTGAGCCGCGTTCTGGCAGCTCACGGCTACCGGGTGACCGGGATCGACGGCTCGGAGGAGATGCTCCGCTTCGCGCGCGAGCAGACGCCCGGCGCCGAGTTCTGCCTGGCGGACGCCCGCTGCTTTTCGCTCGGCTCGCGCTTCGACGCCGCCCTGAGCACGTACGACAGCCTGAACCACATCCTGGACGCGGAGGAACTGGAAGAGGCTTTCTTGAGCGTGCGGCGCGCGCTCGTGGCGGGTGGACTGTTCGTCTTCGACCTGAACACGGAAGAGTCTTTCGAGACGCTGTGGTGCGGCTCCTCCGGCACGGTCGAAGAGACGGCCGCCGGGATCACGCGCGCCAGCTACAACGCGGCGGAGAAGATCGGCCGGGCGGACCTGACTTTGTTCCGGCTCGCGGAGGGGGAGGGCTGGCGACGGTCTGACATTACGGTGTTCGAGAGATGCTACGCGGTGGAGGAAGTGACGGCAGCGCTCGGGCGCGCCGGGTTCACCGAGATCGAGGCGCGCCCGGCGTGGGAACTGGGGATGCGCGGCGACATGGCGGTCGGGCGCGTGTTCTTCTTTGCGCTAAGGGCTTGAGGGGGGGCGAGTTAGTTCGAGACTGGCGCTTCCCGGGGGTCCATCTGTCGACCATGATGGGCCTCGGACGCGGCTTCAGCGGGTCTGGAGACCCGCTGCAGGCGTGGACGCCTGCCCCACTCGAACCCCGAAATGGCGTGGTTGGATGCTGAAAAGTGCCCTTTCGGATCTTAAGCACTTCATGGAATGGCCTTCCCGTGTAAGATGGTTGGTCTCGGCACCGGCCTGGCTCCCAGGGCGCTCCCGTAGGCGCTCGAAGGCTGGCAACCGTCTGCTGGGGTCTGTCCATGGGCATCAATATTGGCATTGACATCGGCGCCATAAGTCTAAAGCTCGCAGCCCTGGGCAGAGTTGAGGACCGTGCTGCTCTGGAATCCCTTTGTGCCGCCAAGCCCTCGTTCCGCCTCATGAACTGGGACGCGCAGGCCGGCAAGCGCGTCCCGCTGGTCCTCTCCGATTACAGGCGGATCACCGGCAGTCCCATTCAATCGACTTTCGACCTGCTGCAGGAGTTCTACGAGATCATCCCGGAGACCCGCATCGAGGGAATCCGCGTTACAGGCTCGGGCAGCCGCACCATCGCCAAGATTCTCGGGATCTACTTCGAGAACGAGTTCAAGGCGATCGCGCGGATGGTGGGCGCGCTTTATCCCGAGGTCCGCACGGTGTTCGAGCTGGGCGGGGAGAGCGCAAAGTATATCCGCCTCGAGCCGCCACCGGGCGGCGGACAGGCGACGATCGTAGACTACGACCGCAGCGGCGAGTGCGCGGCGGGAACCGGGTCGTTCCTCGATCAGCAGGCCACGCGCATGGGCTACTCGGTCGAAGAGATCGGCGCGGTGGTGTGCGAGGCCAAATGTGCCGCGCGCATTGCGGGGCGCTGCTCGGTATTCGCCAAGTCCGATATGATCCATGCCCAGCAGAAGGGCTACACGCCGTCGGAGATTCTGCGCGGACTCTGCGACGCCGTCGCGCGCAATTACAAGAGCGGGATTGCGAAGGGCCGTCCGGTGACGCCGCCGGTGGCGCTCATCGGCGCGGTTTCGCAGAACGCCGGGGTCACGGCCGCGATACGGGAGGCGTTCGGGCTCAAGGAAGACCAGCTCTTCGTGCCCGAGCTGTACGCCTGGTGCGGCGCGGTGGGAACGGCGATTCTCGAGGCGGAGGAACGCAAGAAGCGGTCGCTGCGCGAGATTCACCGGCTGAGCCAGCACGATGGCGAGGAACGGGTTGAGGACTCGACCCCGCTCTCCATGGAGAAGGTCGTGCTGTTGCGCGACCGCGTTCCGGCCTACGTTCCGCCGGCGGGGGACGCTCCGATCCCGGCCTACCTGGGCATCGATATCGGCTCGGTCTCGACCAACGTGGTTGCCACCGATGAATACGGCACGGTGATACAGGACATTTACCTGCGAACGGCGGGGCGCCCGATCGAAGCGGTGCAGAAGGGGTTGAGCGAAGTCCAGGCGCAGTGGGGCCAACGGCTCCAGATTCAGGGAGTCGGCACGACGGGGTCCGGCCGCGAGTTGATCGCGGAGCTGGTGGGCGCCGATGTGGTGAACGACGAAATCACGGCCCACAAGACCGGCGCGCTGCACATCTCGAGCACGCTGGGCGGCGAGCCGGTGGACACCATCTTCGAGATCGGCGGCCAGGACTCGAAGTTCATTTCGATCGAGAACGGCATCGTGGTGGATTTCGCGATGAACGAAGCGTGCGCGGCGGGCACCGGGTCGTTCCTCGAGGAGCAGGCCGAGAAACTCCGCATCAGCATCAAGGGCGAGTTCGCGAAGCTGGCGCTTTCTTCGGCGCGGCCGACGCGGTTGGGCGAGCGCTGCACGGTGTTCATGGAGCGCGACGTGACGGGGTGGATGCTGAAGGGCGAAACGGTGCCGGACATCGTGGCCGGCCTGGCGTATTCGATCGCCCTCAACTACCTGAACCGCGTGGTGCGCGGGCGTAAGATCGGCAAGGTGATTTACTTCCAGGGCGGCACGGCCTACAACGATTCGGTGGCCGCCGCTTTCGCGAGCCTGCTGGGAAAGAAAATCACGGTGCCGCCGTATAACGGCGTCGTCGGCGCCATCGGCATGGCGCTGATTGCGCGGCAGTGGCACCTGGCGACGCGCGGCGCATCGCGGTTCCGCGGGTACGATCTCTCCAGCCTGCAGATGGCGACGCGCGACTTCGTGTGCAAGGCCTGCACGAACCTCTGCGACATCAAGGAATTCACTATCGAGGGCCACAAGAGCTACTGGGGCGATAAGTGTTCCGATAAGTTCCGCAAGCCTTCGACCACCGGACGCAAACCGGTGATCGAAGACCTGTTCGCGTTTCGCGAGCGGCTGCTCGAAGGCCTGGCGGGCCAGCCGGCGCCGGGCGCGAAATTCCAGCGCGTGCCGGGCAAGCTGTGCGTGGGGCTGCCGCGGGCGATGTCCACCTTCGAGCACCTGCCGTTCTGGCACCGCTATTTCACGGAGCTGGACATACAGGTGGCGCTGTCGCCGATGACCGATCCGAAGATCGCGGCGGCGGGTTTGGAGATGGCGCTGGCGCAACCGTGCTACCCGATCCAGGTGGCGCATGGGCACGTGGCCGCGCTGATCGAGATGGGCGTGGACTACGTTCTGGTTCCGAATCTGCTCAACGCCGACATGGGGCCGGAAGGCACCGGGACCGCGCACTTCTGCCCGTGGAACCAGACGCTGCCGTTCGTGCTGGAATCGGCGCCGCGACTGGAACCGCACCGGCACATGTTCCTGATCCCGCGGCTGCACTTCCAGTTGGGCCGCGAGCAGGTGAAGAGCGGGTTGTACGAGGCCATGCGGCGGCTGGGCGTGAGCCGGCGGGCGAGCGACCGCGCGACGGACGCGGCCTATGCCGCGCAGCGGGAGTTCCAGAGCCGGCTGCTCGAAGCGGGGCGGAAGGCGCTGGAGGTTCTGGACCACACGGGCGAGCCCGGGCTGCTGCTGGTGGGACGGCCGTACAACATTTACGACCGCGCGGTGAACTGCGACATCCCGCGCAAGCTGCGGCACCGGTACGGGGCCAACGTCATTCCCATCGACTTCGTGGTGACGGGGCGCGAACCGGTGGACGACCTGCATCCGAACATGTACTGGGCGTCGGGCCGCAAGATTTTGAGCGCGGCGCGCCTCGCTTCGACGCGACCCAACCTGCACGTGGTCTACATCTCGAACTTCAAGTGCGGGCCCGATTCCTACATCAAGCACTTCACGCGCGAGGCGGCCGGCGCTCCGCTGCTGGTGCTGCAATTCGACGGGCACGGCAACGACGCCGGGTACATGACCCGCTGCGAAGCGTATCTCGATAGCAAAGGAATTCTGCGATGTTACAAGTCGGGGATGGAAACGGATCCGGCGGCCGCCGCAATCCACTAGCGGGCAAGCGGGTTTTCATTCCACCGATGGCCTACGGCAGCGGCCGGACCTTCGCCGCGGCTTTCCACGCGCTGGGTCTCGAGGCCGACATCACTCCGCCCTCCGACAACCGCACGCGCGAACTGGGCGCGCGCTACACTTCGGGCGACGAGTGCTATCCCGCCAAAGTGACCGTGGGCGATTTCATGAAGGTGCTGGAGCAGCCCGAAATCGACCCGGCGAAGGTGGTGCTGTTCATGCCCACCGCGGACGGCCCCTGCCGCTTCGGGCAGTACGCGCCCTACTTGCGGAGCATCCTGGAGGAGAACGGGTATCCGCACACCAGCGTGATTTCGCCCTCGAGCCACGACGGCTACGCGGACTTCGGCGACCTGGCGCGGCAGTTCGTGCGCACCGCGTGGCGGGCCCTGATCGCCGCCGATATCCTTCAGAAGGTGCTGCTGCAGCACCGGCCGTACGAGGCGGAGAAGGGCGGCACGGAAGCCGTTTACGAAGAATGCCTGGTGGACGTGTGCCAGACCATCGAGAAGGCTCCGCTCGAGCCGGGGACGCAACTGAAGGCGATGCGCGAGGCGATGGTGCGTTCGCGGGACCGCTTCCGCGCGCTGCCGGTGCGGCGCAACCGCTCGACGCCGCTGATCGGGATCGTGGGCGAGATCTTCTGCCGGCTGCACTGCTTCTCGAACGAGGACCTGGTGCGGCGGCTGGAGGAATACGAGGCGGAAGCGTGGATCTCGGACATCACGGAGTGGGTGTGGTACACGATCTCCGAGCAGTTCCGCAAGCTGCACCTGGTGGGGCGGCAGTATTCGCTGGATGCGTTCAAGGCGTGGATCCGCAAGCGGGTGCAGAAGCACGACGAGCACGTGCTGCTGGAGCCGTTCCGGGACGATTTCGTGGGCTACGAAGAGCCGCCGGTCGAAGAAGTGCTCGCAGCGGCGCGGCCGTACCTGCCGGCGGATGGCGCGCTGGGCGAGATGGTGCTCAACGTCGGCAAGGCGATTTGCCTGGCCAAGAAGGGCGCGGACGGGATCATCGACATCAGCCCGTTCACTTGTATGAACGGGATTGTGTGCGAGGCGGTTTATCCGAGGGTGTCGCGGGATTTCGGCGGGATTCCGATTCGCAACTTTTACTTTGACGGGACGCAGAACGATCTGGACCGGGACCTGGGCGTGTACCTGGAATTGGCGCGGAATTATCAGAAGCGGAAGCAGTGGCAGCGGGTTTGGCCGGCGGAGGTTGGGGGGTAGGAGGGAGGGCGCTGTAGCCACGAGGACCGCGCTATTCTGAAGGCCAGGAGTTCTAGTGATGGCGAGTCTCGATTGGTCGCAATGCCCAGCCGTGGAGCGTGTCCCCGGCAAGGTGAGCGGTGCGTGGGTGCTGCGGGGAACCCGTATGCCCGTCGCCGCTATCTTCGAGAATATCGAAGCAGGCGCCAACATCGACGACATCATGGAATGGTTCGACGGACTGGACCGCGAGCAGGTCAAGGCGGTCATAGCGGCGGCGCAGGAGCGATCAGCCCGCCTTCCTTAGGCCCTCGCGGATCGCTTGCTTGAGCACGGTCTGGTAGCCAGCGCCGGTCTTCTTCGCGATCCGCTTGGCACGCTCAAGGTCGGCAACCGGGATGCGAATGGAGATGGCTTGGGTTGCGCTCTGCTTGGCACGCTCCATGAGCTCTTCCAGGATCTTCGGATCGGTCTTCTTGATCTTGAGCCCCTCGGAACGGCTGACCGTTCCTGCCTTGAGCGCGCGCGTGAACTGGCGCTCGGTCTCGCGGCGGCCCTGCGGGGTCGCGTACCAGTCGGCCTCCTCAATCGATTTGCGGCCCATACTTCCTCCTCTCTGTGGCGTTCATCTGGTAGGCAGTCACGGTCCGGAAGTGCTTGCGGCGGATCGTGAACACGACGACCAGGTAGCGGCCGGCTGCCGTTCTCCCAAATAGCTTCCACCGCTCTTCGCCCGCGACCGTTCTCGCGTGGAGGGTCACGTGCGGGCGTACGACCGCCTCTTCAACCTCGAAGGGCGTGACCCCGTGGAGCATTACGTGGCCCACATTGGCGGCGTCCCAGTCGAAGCCTTGGATCTCAGCGGCCACGCTTCACAGTATATACGATAGCCGTATATACAGGCCACCCAGCCTACCGGCGGGCGTCCAGCAGGCGGATGGCTTGCTCGACCACCGGGAGGGCGCGGGCCGCGGCGGGGCCGGCGATTTTGTCGGGTGTATCGTTCGGGGAGTGCAGGATGGTCACGGCGCGGGGGAGGGGATTCGGGGGATGGCCGTGGAAGAACGCGAGAATGCCTTCGATCTCGCGGCCGTCGATGATCGCGATGCCCAGCGTCTCGACCTTCGCGGCCA
>DATNLV010000425.1:0-3156 GCA_035602665.1 Bryobacteraceae bacterium
GTTCCCAGCCGGGATGGGAAGCAGATTTTTGCTGTCGGCCTGGAGGCGTGGGGAGAGCTGGTCCGTTACGACGCAGATTCCAGGCAGTTCCTCCCTCTGCTCCCCGGCGTCCACGCTTTCGATCCCTCCTGGTCCGCAAACGGCACGTGGGTCGCCTACACCGCCTACCCCGATCACGCGTTGTGGCGCAGCCGCAGCGACGGAACGGATCCCTTGCAGCTTACGTTTCCGCCCGGGCAGGTCTTTGGCCCCTCCATTTCCCCGGACGGGAAGCAGGTCGTGTATATCAATTCCGCGGGCGCGATTTGCCTGATCGGCATGGAAGGAGGATCGCCCCCGACCATCGTGGAGAAGGACGGGGCCTGGCCGCACTGGTCGCCGGACGGAAGCCTCCTAGTGTTTATGGATCGCGGCGCTTCCCGCCATATCCACTTCCTCGATCTCCGCACCGGCAGGCGTTCCCTGGTTCCCGGACCGGCAGGCCTGTGGAATCCACAGTGGGTGGGCGACAATCGGCTGGTCGCGGGTACGGGCGACTCCACGAAGCTGTTGGTTTTTGATGTCAGGGCGCAGCAGTGGTCCGAATTGGTTTCGTTCACGGCGCCCGGCTACGTCGTCAACTGGGTCCACACGCCGGATTACAGGTCTGTGGACTACACCACCGGCGGCGCAGACCCCATGCTGTTCCGGGTGCGCCTGGCCGATCGCAAAATCGAGACCATCACCAACCTGAAAGGCCTGCACCGTGCCACCGGCCCGGCCAGCAATACCGAAATCAGCGTTACCCCTGACGGTTCGGCGGTATTCACCCGCGACATCGGCACGCAGGAGATTTACGCACTCACAGTGAAGTGGCCGTAAGTAGTTGCCGCGCGATGCGCCACTCGAAAACAGCCCGCCCGGCCTGCTTGCTTGCGGAGCTGGCTTCCGATAAGGCTCCTTAACGCTGTAGCGCCGCCGTCCGCGCCACCCAGCCATTCAGCGGTCTGGGGACAAACCGTCCATGTAAATCGAAGGCCTATGCTGGTCGGCAATCGATATTGCGCTCTCTATCCAGGACGAACTGAAAGTATATCAGCCCGCGCGCGCCGAATCGGAGCGAGGATCTCACAGGGGACGAGTTGAGCGCCGCGCCGGAGGTGCATGGAGTCTGCCTGCGACAGTACCCCCAGAGTCCCCCCAATTTCCGCGACAATCCCGTTTTAGCGCGTCTAAGTCTTGTGTTTGCAATGCGAGGCGGCCACAAGCGGCTCGGCTGTTAACCGAAGGGTTGTAGGTTCGAGTCCTACCTGAGGAGCCAAACTCCAAACACGTCAATTCGCACTACCCTCTGGTTGACGGATTCCCGGCGCTCCCGGTCGGCTCCGACTGCAACGCACGAGCTACTGTTTCCCAACGGCTTGGCGCTCCCGTCGCTCTCACCGCTATTCTCAGGTTCGGAGACGGAAACTTCGGGAGCCAAAACCTTTTCAGTGACTTAGCTGGAGCCATCCAACTGCTTCTCCCCGAGACTGTCCCAGGTGAGCGCCAGCCAGGGGAACACAGGTGAGAGAACAGGCCTTACGCTTCGGATGGCGACGAAGAGCAGTATCCCGAGCGAGAGCAGAGTGATCCCATCGGCGAGGCGGCGCGGCGGGGTGCGGGTCCACTCGGCATCAAGCGCGTGTTCTCCAGCGGGAACCCGGAACCGGATCAGGCCCGTCGGGTCCGCCGGCTGAGTGGGGACCGGCAACCCATCGATTCGCACCACCCAGCCCGGGAACCAGGCGATGGGCATCTCTGCCGTGCCGCCGGCGGCCGTGCGGATCCGTCCGGACCAGGAAACGGGCGTAAGGCGGCCTTGCTGGACTACCGCTTCGCCGCCGGGAATTCGCGCCGGACGTGGATCGTACGCCGGCCAGGACTTCACCCAGCGCGGGACGTATTCGGCCGCGGTGGTCACTTCAATCCCGCGCATGGCGATTCGTTGGGGGGTCCACAGCGCCAGGTCCATGTCGCGGAATCGCCAAGGTTGACAGTGCGCGAGGCCGGGCAGGATCAGGAGCGCCAGAGCGGCTGTCAAAGCGCCGGCCCGCCAGCGCGGGAGCGTACCGATCAGCGCGCCGAGCGGCGCCACCAGCAGCGCCACGCACAGGGCCACCGGTCCCAGCAGGCGCCACGGGAACTCCACCGGTTGCAGAAGGGGCATGCGATCCCACAGCGGCGCCGCGACGTCGAGCATCAGGATCGACAGCCCGGCCGCCGCGCCGGCGAAGAACAACAGCCACGGGCGGTGAGCTCGCCGGCGGGACCACAGAATCCAGATCGCGGCAGTCACCGCCAGCAGCAGATGGCTCCATCCCAGAGCGAACGACAAGCCGTCCTGATCGCCCGCCACCGAGATCCCGTAACCCCACGGCGAGTAGAACAACTGATGCAGGTAAACAAAATGGTTCTTGTAGTTCAGGTAACCTGCGAGCAGGCGGGCGAGACCGACGTACTGCCGTTCGGCGAGCGATGGCAGCCACACGCAGGCCCCCAGGCCGAGGCCCAGAAGAAACCCGTAAGCCTGATGGCGCAGCAGGCGCCACGAATGCGCGGTCCACGCCGTGAAGACCAGAAACGCGATCAGCAGCGGCGTGAACAGCAAAGCCGCCGCGTTGTGACTCAACAGGACGCCCGCATACGCCGCCGCTCCCGCCAGCAGGTAGCCGCGCCTGCCGGTCCTGGCGTAGCCTCCGGAGCCATAGAGCGCCAGCGCGAAGAACGGAAACGCGGCGAACTCGGCGAGGGCCGAGCGCACGTAGAGGTCGACGGCGAAATAGGGCGCGTAGAGATAGGCCGCCGTTCCCAACCATCCGCCCCACGGGCCGAAATAGAGCCGGCACAACAGGAACATGCCGGCGGCCGACGCCAGCACCAGGGTGGCCGCGGCGAGATTGACGGAGGTCAGGAAATCGAAGCCCGCGAGATGCCAGAACTCGGACAGGTAATAGATGACGGGCGGATTGAATTCGAAAAGCGGTTGACCCGTGCCGCGGCTCAAGTCGGGCGCCCAGCGCGGGAACAGGATGCCGTGGGAAATGTTTTCGTGAAACTCCTCCAGGCGCGGAAAGTACTCCAGCGCGTCGTGTCCGTCGGGGAGTCGAGGGGTGATGAGCGAAACCGCGACCGGCA
>DATNLV010000428.1:0-5590 GCA_035602665.1 Bryobacteraceae bacterium
GGATGATCTCCTGGAGCTTCTCGTGGCATTGGCCGGTGGCGGCGCGGCCACGCTGGTGGTGGGTGGCGAGATCGCAGGCGCCAGGACGAGCTCGCCGGGAGAGATCCGCGGGACTTCGATCCAGGGCGGCGAGCGGGTGAAACTCGGCGTCGGCGATGTGATCCACATAGCGGCGAAAACGCCGCACCAGTTACTGATCGAGCCGGGCGGTAAGTTCACTTACTTCGTGGTGAAGGTGGACACGAAGTAAGACGGGTCAAAAAGTCCGGGCGCAGCGGAAGCCGGCGTCGTTGCTGGCATAGTCCGGCGCGTAGCTGCGGCGGCAGGCGCAGCGGAGTGCAGCGGCATCGTTCTGGAACCACGACCCGCCCCGCACAACGCGGTTCTCGCCGGACGGCGGCCCCTGGGGATCGACCTGGGGTCCGGCGGAGTAAGGGCGGGCATACCAGTCCTGAACCCACTCCCACACGTTCCCGCGCATGTCGTATAGCCCCCAGGCATTCGGCTTCTTCAGACCCACCGGATGAGTCGAGCTTGCGGAGTTGGGACCCCACCAGGCCACGTCATCCAGGTTTGGGGCCTCGTCCGGATCCCGGCCTCCCGCCCGGCAGGCGTACTCCGTTTCCGCTTCCGTCGGGAGCCGGTAGCGCGTGTCCTTCTCGCGAGCGTTCAGCCGGCGCAGGAATGCCTGGACGTCGTCCCATGAGACCTGTTCCACCGGGTGATCCGGGGCCTTGAACTCACTGGGGTTGGTCCCCATCACAACCTGCCACTGGGCCTGCGTGACTTCGGTGGTCTGCAGGTAGAATCCCTTGCTCAGCGTCACATCGTGGACCGGCCCGTAAATGCCTACCGCGCCCATGGTGAACGAACCGGGATCGATGCGGACAAACTTCATCCGGATGGAATTGGTGAGCTCCCGCGGCGGCGCCTGGGGAGCGTTCTGGCCGCGCAACGCTACAACCAGCGCAACCAGTGTCGCTATCAGCAACACGAGTTTTTTGCGCATGACGTGCTAGCCGTATGCCACAGAGGATAATAGCACCGCGCAGTGTGGAAAGGAAGAGGGCCGAGGAGGGAGTGGTGTTTTAGGCCGCTTTGCGAGTCCGCGCCAACGTCCAAGCCAAATACATTCCCGCGACCACCATGAACTGACCGAGAAATCCGTTCTGTGCGTCGATCGCTGGAGAAACCACAGTTATGAAGATAAAGAATGCCAACGTCAGAACAGTGATCCCGTGCTTAAAGGCCACTCCCGCCATGCCGGGTGCGTAGGTGAGATCAAACGCCACGAATGCAAGGCATACTGCCAAGACCTGAAACCAACGGCCACCACGCTTACCAGATGCGTAATACATAGTCTGTCCGACCACCAGGCCGACCGGAATACCGATCCGTGACGCTTCCGCGCCAGTCAGGATGGTGAACAGGGAATAGACGACGGCCCCGCCAAAGCCGGCAAGGGCGCTCCAACCTAAGAGCCGAACAAATCGACGTTTGGTTGGCGCTTGCGCTTGGACCGCTGTTGAAGGTTCAGGCAACACGACTCACGTCACGACCGAGGAGGGCAGCGCGCGCCTCCACACGGAAGCGCGCGCCACGGATGCGCTAGAGGTTCTTGCCGACGAAGTCCTGGACGGCCTGGCCGCCGGTGGACTTCTTAACATCTTGCAGCCCGCAAAGCTGGTTGACCACGGAAGACAGATCGGGGTAACCCGGGGTGCCGACCATGGCCGTGAACAGAGCGCCCAGCACCGCGCCCTTGTTGGCGAGGGGGCCCTGGCGGCTGCTGACCTGCACGCGGCAATTGGGGACCAGCGCGCTGAGGCCCGTCTCGAGAACCGACTGGATGAACGCCGAGCGCGAGAGTCCGCCGGTGATCACGAACCGCGTGATGGGCTGGACGTCGGCGTCGGTGACTTCGCCGAGCAGGTCCTTGACCAGCCGCAGCATGTGCACGGCGATCGAAGCCTGGGTGGACTGCACTTTGACCGCGAGCAGGAGGCTCTCCCAATCCGCCGGATAGACTTCCTTCCAGCCCTGGTCGGTGTGCGCCTGGCCGATGAATTGGGGGGCCGGGCTTTGAAGCGCCAGGTCGTTGAGCTCGCCGTAAGTCAGGTTACCGGTGTTGTAAGTGCGCACGAAGCGGTCGTACCAGACGGCACAATCCGCGAGCATTTCGAGGAGCAGGCTGTCGTCGAAGTACTCGAACCGGGCGGCATTGCCCCTGAGTTTGGCATCGGGCCGGCAACGGCGAATGACGGTGCCGCTGCTGCCCAAGGAGATCACAACGGTTTCGCGGTCCGCGAGGCCCGACCCCACGCCACCGGCGTGATTGTCGCCGAGTCCGGCTTTGATGGTCCAGCCTGCAAGGGTCTCCGCGACGGCGCGCCAGGCCCCGGGCGCCTCGGCGGCATCCACGGTGCCCACCGGCTCGCCGGTCGGAATGGGCGCCGGGAACCAGGCGGGGCTGAGTTTCGCGAGTGCCATAGCGGCTGTGGCCAGTTCCTTGGTCTTCTGGTCGAGCAGCCCGTTGCTGATGGCATCGGAGCAGCTCAGGCGCTCGGCACCGGTCAGCTGGCGGGCCATGTAGTCGCCGGTGGTCATGACGCGGCGGACCTTTTCAGCGAGCCCGGGCTCCTGGTTGAGAGCCCATTTCAGTTTCGACAGGATGAAGCGCGGCTCGATGCGGCCGACGGTGTCCTCCGCGCCGGCCTTTCGGAGTTCCTCGACTTCCTGGGTGGCGGCGTGGCATTGCCAGGTGATGAACGGAATCAGGACCTCACCATCGGCGCCGAGCAGCACCATGTCGTGTTGCCGCACGGAGGCGCAAAGATCTCCGGGCTGTGAAAATCGCCAGCCTTTTTGCTGGAGCTGTTCGAGAGCTTCGGCGAGCATGGGGGCTAGGGTATCCGCCTCGATGGCGGGCTGTCCTTTCCATGAAACCGAGCCGCGGATGGGGACGGCGACCAGATCTTCTTCGCCGTTGGTGTCTCTGACGCCGGCCGTGACCGCCGTGGTGCTTATGTCGAGTCCGATAAAGCGCGCGTATTTTTCCAAGATTCCTCCTTGCCGTTGGGTTACAGGATTTCCCAGAATACCAGGAACGGGGCGGGTGGAACGATGTGGCACGGTGTCGTGGGCGGGGCACGCTTGGGTGGGAGGTGACGCAGGCTCTGGGGCGACACGGGAGGCTCTCCACTAACCCGGGGTAGGCCTTCGGGACCGGCCGGGGCGGGTCTGGAGACCCGCTTGCAGGCATGGACGCCTGCCCCACTCAGGCTGGATCACTCCACCTGCATCGAGATGGAGAAGGTGATTTCGGACGCGGCGGCGCCTCGGTAGGTTCCGGAGACGGGGGCCGCGAGGCGCGGATCGGCGGCCGCGGCGACGGCCACGTGACCAGTGGAAACCGCCAGGCCTTGCGACGGATCGTAGCCGCGCCAGCCGCCTCCTCGGAGATACACTTCGGCCCAGGCGTGCATCTGGGGATGAGCATCGAAGACGGCGCCACTCTCGTAACCGCTGACGAAACGCGCGGCGATGCCCAGGGTCCGGCACGCCGAGCAGAACAGCACGGCCAGGTCGCGGCAGGTTCCTTCCCGGTCGCGCAGGGTGAGATCGCAAGGGTTCGCCGGGCCGTCGTCGCGGACCACGTGGCGGAAAGCATCGAACAGGCGCCGGTTCAGGGCGGTCAGAAAGGGCAGCGTGTCGCCGTCGGACTCAGGGATGCTACGGACAAAGTCGGTTACCGGTCCGCTTAGGTTTGCGGCTTCCAGATACGGCGCCAGGGCCGAGCGCAAGGGTTCGGGATAAACCGCGCGCGGGTCCGTCGGCACGTAGTCGAAGGGATTCTCGCGGCGCGTCTCGACCTGGAACGAACTCTTTACGGCCAGCTCCGACAGCGGATTCTTGAACCATGTTTCGACCACGATGTTGCCGTCCTGATCGAGGCACTCGGTTCGGCCGGCGGGAGCGGGCGAGAGTTCGAGCGCGTACTGAAGCACGCGCTGCCCGCCATCCTCGCGCGGCCGCAAGCGGAAGGTGTGGGGCTCAGGATAGACGGAGCCCTGGTAGCGGTAATGCGTCGAGTGGGTGACCGCTATCTTCATGCCGGCAGTTCGGCGCGCGTGAGTTTGGAGAATGCTCTATCGATCCACTCGGACGGCAGCTCGTGAACGGCGCGGCGCATGCGCTCCTGCCACCAGGCGGAGATCTCGCGCAAGTCGTCGCGGTCGTAGCGCTGTTCCACGAGCGTGAAGCTTCCCTTGGAGTAGAGGATCACGTCCATGGGGAAGCCGACGTCGGCCGCGCAGAGGCGCGTGGCGTCGAAGGCCAGCAGACCCACCTTGAAGGCGTACTGCATGGAGTCGGTTTGGGTGAGCGAACGCTCGAGGATGGGCTTACCGAAGCCGGAAGCGCCGATGATCTGGTAAGGAGTGTCGGGCCCCACTTCGACCCAGTTGCCCTCGGGGTAAACCAGAAACAGGCGGTGGGCCGAGTCGCCGGCCATCTGGCCGCCGATGAGCGAATGGGCGTTGAACTTGAGCTCGGCGCGTTCGAGCGCGGCGCCGTCTTCCTCGGCTACTCGGCGCACCTGCTGCGCGTAGAGGTTCACGACTCTGTAGAGCCGGTCGCGGCCCGTCGACTCGCGCGCGAAGGCCTCCTCGAAATAGAGAAGGATCTTGTCGCGCAGCGAGCGGAGGCCGGAGTTCATCACGAAGAACGCGAATCCCGGGCCCTGGTAGCTGGCGGTCTTCTTGGCGACCAGCGTTTCATTGCCGGCAACCACGCGCGCGTCGGCGATGGCTACGAGGCCTTGTTCGACGGTAATTCCGAGGCAGAATGTCATGGCGTCAGGGTGTCATGCGGCGGCGTTGGTTGACTGCGGCCTCTGGGCGAAGAAATCTCCGAGGATGCACTCATCAATTGTATTCATTTTACTCTGCAGGGAGTCGAAGAACTCGTGCAGGCCCGCCTTCAGGATGGACTCGGCCTGCGCGTAGTCCAGCTCGGAGCGCAACATTCCGATGCGCTGCTCGGAGGCGCACGAGAAGGCGCCCGGGCGTGTTCCGGTGATGGAGTGGAGCGAGAGATCCGCGAGGCCGATGCAGTAGCGCACGGCGCGGGGGAACTCGCCATCCAGAAGCAGGAACTCCACGATGCGATCCGGAGAGATGCGGCCGAAGCGCTTGCGGTACATTTCGAAACCGCTGACCGATTTGAGCACGGCGGCCCACTGGATGTCGTCGTAGGGCGTCCCTACGTCGGTCACCGAGGGAAGCAGGATGAAGTACTTCACGTCGAGCATGCGGGTGGTCTTGTCGGCGCGCTCGAGCATGCCGCCCAGGCGGATGAAGTGCCAGGCTTCGTTGTGCGACATGGTCGCGTGGGTGATGCCCTGAAACAGATGGCAGGCCATGCGTACGTTGTGACAGAATTCCGTAAGCCCTTCGGGCAGCGGCTTGCGGGCGGCGTCCGAGACCAGGAGGTAGAGCGTATTGATCTGCTCCCACATTTCGCTGGAAATGGTGTCACGGACGGAGCGCGCATTCTCGCGGGCCGCGAGCACGCAGGAACAGATGGAGTT
>DATNLV010000437.1:0-7565 GCA_035602665.1 Bryobacteraceae bacterium
CTCGGGTCATCCTGGTTTCCGGACCCGTGAGCCTCGCCGCTCCCTCCGGCGTCACGCTGGTCCCGGTTCGGACGGCGGCCGAAATGCGCACCGCAGTGCTTGACCGGCTCCCGGAGGCGACCATCGTCGTCAAGGCGGCGGCGGTAGCCGACTACACCGTGCCAGAGCCCGCGGCCGAGAAGATCAAGAAGACCGGCGGCTCGATCTCGCTCGCGCTCGAGCCGACCGTGGACATCCTGGCCGAGGTGGGCTGCAACAAGGGCCCGCGGCTCCTGGTCGGGTTTGCGGCCGAGACCGCGGACGTCGCCGCCGAGGCGCGGCGCAAACTCAACGCGAAGAACTGCGACATGGTGGTGGGCAATCGTGTGGGCCTCGAAGGCACCGGCTTCGGCGCCGACGACAACGAGGCGGTGCTGGTGCTGCGCGACGGCCAGACCATCGATCTCCCGCGCGCTCCCAAGAAGGCCATCGCCGGCCGCATTTTCGACGAACTGCTGAAGCTGCGATGAATCCGGACCTCCTGCGCCGCTACCTGAGCTACTACCAGGACCTCGGCTTCAAGACCCTGTATCGCGCGGAACCGGCTCCCCAAGCGGCCGCGGAGCCAGCCGCCCAGCCGGCTGCCCCAGCCCCTGTTGCCACTGCGCCTCCCGCCGCCGAAGCCCTCCTGCGCATCCGCGAAGAGATCGGCGATTGCCACCGCTGCCGCCTCAGCGAGGGCCGCACCCAGATCGTCTTCGGAGTGGGCGATCCCGCCGCGCGCCTGGTGTTTGTGGGCGAAGGCCCCGGCGCCGATGAGGACGCGCAGGGCATTCCCTTCGTCGGCCGCGCGGGCCAGCTGCTCACGCAGATGATCGAGAACACGGCGCGCAAGGAAGGCGTTCCGCTTCTGCGTAAGGACGTCTATATCTGTAACGTGGTGAAGTGCAGGCCGCCCGAAAATCGCGCGCCGGAGCCGGATGAGATGGAGATCTGCGGCCAGTTCCTGTTCCAGCAACTCGAGGCCATCCGGCCCAGAGCGATCTGCGTGCTCGGAGGGACCGCGGCGAAGGCTCTGCTCAACCGCAAGGAAGGCGTCACCCGCCTGCGCGGCAACTGGTTCGACTGGCGCGGCATTCCAGTCATGGTGACGTATCATCCTTCCTACCTCCTGCGGGCCTACAACCAGGACGCCAAGCGCGAAGCGTGGGAGGATCTCAAGAAGGTGCTGCACTATGTCTACGACTGACGGGGAGCGTCGCGGCCTGTTCGTAAACTTCGAGGGCGGCGATGGCTGCGGCAAGACAACCCAGATGCGGCTCCTCGCGGCGCGCCTGAAGTCGCTCGGATGCGCGGTCCTCGAAACCACCGAGCCGGGCGGCACGCGCATCGGCGCGCAGATCCGGCGCATCCTGCTCGATTCCGCGAACCAGGAGCTCCGCCCCACCGCCGAGCTGCTTCTCTATTTCGCCTCCCGCGCGCAGAACGTCGAGGAGGTGATCCTCCCCGCCCTGGCCGAAGGCAAGATCGTACTCACCGATCGCTTCACCGATTCCACGCTGGCCTACCAGGGCTTCGGGCGCGGCCTGGGAGAACAGGTGGTGACCGACCTCGCGCGCATCGCCTGCCGCGGCCTCACCCCGGACGTGACGCTGCTGATCGATATCGACCTCGAGACCAGCCTCGTTCGCGCGCGCCAGCGCAACCTGGACCCCATCGAGAGCCGCATGGACGAGCAGGCCGTGGAATTCCACCGCCGCGTGCGCGAGGCCTACCTCGCGATGGCCGCCAAGGAGCCACAAAGGTTCCGTGTGGTGGACGGGCGCGGCGATGTCGAGAGCGTCGCCGAAGCCGTCTGGAACGCGTTCGCGCCCGCCCTGGAGAAGCTGCGTGTTTGAAAATTTCTACGGCAACCGCGCCGCCGCGGAAGAACTCGAGCGGATGATCACGGGCCACCGCATCTCGCAGACCATCCTGCTGGCGGGCCCGGAGGGCATAGGGAAGGCGACCCTGGCCCGGCGGTTCGCGGCGCGCCTGCTCGGTGACGGCGACCGCATCGAGAAGGACGACCTCAGCCTTCCGCACAACCTCGAAGCCATCGCCGACCGCGAGCGGTGGCCCGCCGACAAGCGCAACGAGGACCCGCTGCTGTTTTCCTCGCACCCCGATTTCGTGACCTTCGCGCCCGATGGCCCGCTGCGCCAGCTCTCCATCCCGCAGATGCGCCTTCTCAAGGAGCGGGCCCAGTTCAAGCCGCTCAAGGGCAGCTGGCGCGTTTTCCTGATCGATCAAATCGACCGCGCCAACGAGCAGGCGGCCAACTCGCTGCTGAAGACGCTCGAGGAGCCGCCCGACCATCTGGTCCTGTTGCTGACGGCCGCCAATCCCTACGACCTGCTCCCCACGATCCGCTCCCGCGCGGTGTCGGTCCAACTGGCGCCGCTGTCGGAAGAGGAGATGCGCGAGTTCGCCGAAGTGCGCCGCCTGGTGGACGCCGACCGCCGCATCGCCCTGGCGTGCGGCAGTCCCGGCCTCGCGATGTCGCTCGATCTCGAAGTCTACGACCGCCGCCGCGAATCGATGCTGGCGTTGCTCGAAGTGGCCGCCGGCCTCGAGCCCTTCAGCACCTGGGTGAAATACGCGGAATCGCCCGCGAACCGGCAGGAGAAACTCGACACTCTGCTGCGGCTTCTCTACGGCCTGCTAGAAGATGTGCTGGTGCTGGAACGCGGCGGAAGCGAGATCCGCAACGCGGACGTCCGCCCGCAGCTCGAAGCCCTGGCCGGCCGTGTGAATTTCGACTGGATCCGCAGGGCAGTGGCGAAAGTGGACGAGCTCGCCGAGTTGGTCCGCCGCAACATCCAGAAGAACATCGCCCTCGATGCCCTGGTCGCGGGCCTGAGGTCGTAGCGTGCGCAGAAACCACGCCGGCATCCTCCTCGGCCTCGCCGCGTTGGCCATCCTGGCCTACCTGCCCATCTTCCACCAGCCGCTGATCCAGGACGACTATCCCAACATCGAGCAGTCACGGCAGTTCGGCCCCGCGTCCGGATGGCCGTCCCTGCTCTCGAACGGAGTCTTCCGCTATCGCGCCACCTGGTATGTCCTGACCTACTGGGTGGACCGCTGGTTCGAATCGCCGGCGGCGTTCTACGCGGTCAGCCTGGCCCTGCACATCCTTTGCGTGTGGCTGGTGTACGCGCTGGGCGCGTGGCGCCTGATCGGCTGGAGGATCTCGGCGGTCGCCGCGGCCTTCTTCGCGGTCCAAGAAGGTCACCAGGAAGCCGTGATGTGGTACTCGGGGAGTGCCGAGTTGCTGATGTTCCTGTTCGGCATTCTGAGCCTGCTCTGCTGGGCCCGCGTGGTGGACAAGAAAGGCAACTGGAAGTGGTACGCCGCCTCGCTGCTATCGTTCGCCGCGGCGCTCGTTTCGAAAGAGTCGGCGGTAGTTTTCGCCGCGCTTCTGGTGTTGCCGATGCTGGGCTCGCGGGCCGCGCGCCGCGCGCTCCTGTGGTGGTTGCCGTTCGGAGCCCTGGCGGCCGCGGACCAGTGGCTCATTTTCTCCAGCCGCGCCTACTCCTTCCGCTTTCACGACGGGAGCTTCTCGCTGACGGCGCCATTCTACATCACGCTCCCCGTCAGCTGCGCCCGCCTGCTATGGCCCTGGGGCTTGCTCGCCCTTCTGGTGCTGCTCGTCCTGCGCGCCAAGCAGCATCGCCAGGTCGTGCGGGTTGCCGCGCTCTGGATCGTGCTCTCGTTCGTGCCGTACAGCTTCCTGACTTACATGCACCGCATCCCCAGCCGGCAAACGTATCTGGCGAGTCTGGGACTGGCGTGGATCGTAGCGGCCGGCTTCTGGGCCCTTCAGTCGCGGATGCGGCTGCACCGCTCGGCCGTGGTCGTCGCCGCGGTGGTGGTGGTGCTGGCTTCGAATATCGGGTACATCTGGACCAAGAAGCGGCAGCAATTCGCCGACCGCGCCGCGCCGGTCGAAGCCCTCGTCGCCCTGGCGCAGAAGACCAACGGCCCGATCTACATGCGTTCGTTCCCCGATCCACAAATCGTGTACGAGTCGGCCCTACGCATGCGCGTTCGCAAGCCGGTCCTGCTCATCTGGGACGCCGCCGGCAGCAGCCAGGCCGCAGCCGAGTTCCGCTGGCCGCCGCCTCGTTAGTGTCCGTCTCCGAACTGGTCCAGCACCGAACCGCGAGCGTCCGCGAGCGGACCGCTCCCTGATGGTCGCGGTTCGGTGCAAGGCGGTAACCCCCTTACTTCTTCGGATACGCCGGCGGCGTGGGCACCGTCACCGGCTTCGCCTTGATCAACTCCTGTAAGTAGCCGACCGCCGCCTCGAGCTGCGCGTCCTTGCCGTTGAACGTGGCGTTCGGCAGATTGTCCACCGTGATGTCCGGCTCCACGCCGTGCCCTTCGATCAGCCACTTGCCCTCAGGACCGTAGACCCCGATCTCGGCCGCCGTCGCGATTCCGTGGTCCGCGAGCACATTGCTCCCCGTCAGCCAGATCTCGCCGCCCCAGGTCCGCGTGCCGATCACCTTGCCCATCGCCAGCCGTTTGAATCCCTCCGAAAAAGCCTCCGCGTCGGAGGCCGAATTCTCGTCGCACAGCACCACCATGTAGCCGCGGAAGGCGTCCGGCATGTTCCACGTCGGAGGCCCCATGCGCGCCTTCCAGTAGAACCAGGCCTTGCGCAGTAGCTTCTCCAGCACCCAACTGTCGATGTTGCCCCCGCCGTTGTGGCGCACGTCGATAATGAGCCCCTCGCGCTGGAATACCGGGTAGTAGTCCTCGGCCCATTCCGCGATATCGTCTCCGCCCATGTTCCGCAGATGCACGTATCCGATCTGGCCGCCCGCGGTCTGCTCCACCATCAGCCGCCGCGTGTATTCCCATTCGTGATAGCGCAGGTCGTTCTCCTGCTGGATCGTGATGGGCTTCACCACCACATCGCGAGCCTGTCCCTTGCCGCCCGCGAGCGCGCTCAGCAGCACCTGCTTGCCCGCGCGTGTCCGCAGCAGTTCGCCGATGTCCGCCGCCGAAAGCGCCGGGCGCCCGTTCACCGCGACGATCACGTCCCCCTCGGCGACCTCGACGCCCGGCCGCGCCAGCGGCGCCCGCTTCTCCGGATGGTCCGGATCGGACCGGTAGATGTGCCTCACCGCGTATCCGCCCGCGGTCCGCTCCAGCCGCGCGCCCAGAGATGCCAACTGCACCTGGTCCGGCCCCTTGCGAGTATCGCCGCCGAAAACGAACGTGTGCAAGGCCCCCAGTTCGCCCACCATCTGCGCGATCACATCGTTCAGTTCCTCGCGCTCGCGCACGCGCTCCACCAGCGGCAGGTACTTGTCTCGCATGGCCGGCCAATCGACGCCGTTCATGTGAGGGTCGTAGAAATAGTCGCGGTGCAGCCTCCAGGCGTCGAGATACAGCTCCCGATATTCCTCGGCCGGAATGACCGGGAATGTCCAGTCCTTCAAATCGACCTTCGCGTCCTCCATCGCCTTCGGCGTTTTCAGCGCATCGGCCTTGGCGCCGCTGTCGATAACGAAAAAGTCGTCCTTCTTGCGCACCAGCATTTTCTTGCCATCGCCCGATACCTCGAAGCCGTTGACGCCCTCCATCAGCTTCTCCGGTTTGTCGCCTTTGTTCGCGATGTCCAGGCACTCGACCGCCGTCTTCTCCGGCTCCCCCCGCTCCGCGGTGAGCCAGCAGAGCCGTTTCTCGAGCGCCGCCAGCCCCGCGTAGTTGCCCGCGGGAGCCGGCACTTCCTCGATGCGCGACGCGATGCCGTCCAGATCGATCTCCACCTTCACGGGCGCCTCGGCCTTCTTCTCGCCCGCCGGCTCGGTCTTCTTCCCTGCGGCGTCTCCGGGCTTGTCCTTCTTTTCCTCGGCCGCCTTGGCCTCGTCGCTCTTCTCGGGATGCAGTTCATCGACTGGCTCGAAAGGCGACCGCAGTCCCTTGCGCAGCGCGAGCTGGTAGATCTTGTCCGTGTGATCGAAGAACGGTTCCGGCTGCCGCGCGCCCCACGGCGAACGCACCACGCTGCGCAGAGAGCGGTCCGAAACGAAATACAACCAGTCGCCCTTCGGCGCCCACGATGCGGACGTGCTGTTGTAGCGGTCCGTCGTCAGCGGCGTCAGCGTTCCCTTCTCGATGCCGTACAGGTAGATGACCGAATACCCGTTCGCCATGTCGCGCGAGAAGGTGAGCCAGCGACTATCCGGCGACCACCGCACGCCCTCGAACGCCGGGAAGGAATCCCCGCTTGCATCGTCCGCCGTCATGATTTTCTTCTGCGTCTTGGTGGCGGTGTCGAGCAGCCAGAGTTGCTTCGACTTGTCCTGGTGCGCGATCCACTTTCCATCGGGCGAAGGAATCGCCTCCCACCGCAGCACGTGGCCATCCGTGGTGAGCCGCTCGCCGTCGCCCACGCCGTTCGCCGGGATCTTCCAGAGCTCCACCTCTCCGCTCTCGCTCGAAAGCGCCACCAGCGACTTGCCGTCGGCCATCAGGCGCGCGTCTCGAAACCGCGCCGGTTTGCGCGCCGTGGCCTCGACGAACCGTCCCTGCTTGGCCGGAGCCACGAACACCTTGCCGCGCGAGATCAGCACTACTTGTTTTCCTTCCTGCGAAAAATGCGCCGCGATGCCGTATTCATTGGGCTCCTTCACCCAGCGCTCGCGCAGATGGTCGAAGTCCGACACCAGCTCGATCGGAATGACGCGGTCCGATCCGCTCGCGATATCGAACAAGTGCAGGTCCGCTCCAGCCTGGTAAACGACGCGCCCCTTCGAGAGCGACGCCGATTGCGCGTCCCAGCCCTTGTTCTTTGTGTGTTGCTTCAGCCCCTTCCCGTTCTCGTCCATCGACCAGAGATTCATGGTCCCGTCGCGGTCGCTCAGGAAGTAGACGCGCCGGTTCCAGTACATCGCGTTCTTACTGGTGCCCGCGAAGTCCGCCGTCAACGCGATCGCCTCGCCGCCCGGCGCGAACTTCCACAGCCTCTCGGCCGTCCCGCCCTGGTAATGCTTCGTCTGGCTGCCCTGGAAATCCTGGCGCGTGAAGAACAGCGTCTTGCCGTCCGGAGTGAACACGCCCTGCGCGGACTGGCTGAGCGGAACCACCTCGACGTGATTGTCGCGGTCGATGGTGGCAAGCTGGCGGTCCGGCAGCGTCGAGTAACGCCGCGTGCTGTACAGCACCTTTCCATCCGGCGTCCAGCCCTCGACTCGCGAGTTGCCGCCTTCGTAAGTGCGGCGCGTGGGCAGGCCGCCGGAAGCGGGCATCGTGTAGACCTCGGTCGGCCCCTCGTAATTGGCCGAGAACGCGATCGTCCGCCCGTCGGGCGAGAATGCGGCGTGCGTCTCTTCGCCCGGATGCGTCGTCAGCCGGCGTGCTGGCCCGCCCTCGACGCCGACCTCCCACAGGTCCCCCTCGGCCGTAAACACAACCGTGTTTTCATAAAGGGCAGGGAACCGATAATACCCCCGATTGTCCTGTCCCCAGGCCGCCACCGCCAGCAGCAGGAGCCCCAGCACCGAACCGCGCGCGTAAGCAAGCGGACG
>DATNLV010000447.1:0-3727 GCA_035602665.1 Bryobacteraceae bacterium
ACCGCCGCCACACCGCCCTCGAAGATGTCCTGGCCGATCCCGGCGAGCGCGACATCACCGCGCACGTCCCCTTCACCGCGCTCGAAGAACACGGGAGGCTCTGCGGTCTCGATCCCGCGCCCCTGTCAACGCTCGCGCAAACGCTATTGGAGGTAGGAGAGCCCGATCAGTTCGCCGCAGCGCTGGCAGCGGACGATTCCACCGCCGCTTCCGAGCACCGTCTGCAGCTGAAGACCCTGCTATTCGGCATGGGAGAGACGTTCCGAACGTTGTTGCAAGCGCGGAGAGGAGCGGATGAGGACGACCAGGGAGGGGCTGAAAACTAAAAAGGCCCCGAAACCTTCGGGGCCTGCTACTAGAACTTGTCTTGCCGCTGTGGTGAGGCTACTTGCCCTTTTTCTTCGGGGCGGCCTTCTTCTTCGCGGCCTTCTTGGTTGCGTTCTTCATTGATCGTTTCTCCCTTGACATCAAAATCTGCAATCACGAATGACTGCAGTGTGATTCATATATAAAGTCGTTCGCTCCGAAAGTCAAGAGAAAAATGCATTCCGGGGTCCAGAACGTCGATGAGCGGAATTGTTTGCGCCTCGAAAGGCGGGTCCGCGCGTCATCCGCTTGCTTCTTCGCCGCCCGTCGGTATAGCATCTGGAGAAATGCAACGCCGTGTCTCGCTCATCGTCGCCCTCGCGCTTGTCCTCCTCTCCGGTTGCGCGAAGAAGAAGCGCGTCGCGGCGCCGCCCATCGCTCCGCGGACCAGCGCGGCGCTCCCCCACGTCGGCGATGAGGAGAGCGGCATCGCGAGCTGGTACGGCCATCCTTATCACGGCCGCGCTTCATCGAGCGGCGAGATCTACGACATGGAGAAGCTCACCGCGGCCCACCGCACGTTGCCCTTCGGCACCGTCGTCGAGGTGCGCGACCTCGACAATGGCCGCACCGTCTCGGTGCGCATCAACGACCGCGGCCCGTTCGTCGAAGGCCGCATCATCGATCTTTCCCACGCCGCCGCGCGCGAGATCCAGATGCTCGGCCCCGGCACCGCCAACGTGCGGTTGCGTATCGCTTCACTCCCCAGTTCGATCCCTGACGGCTACTTCGCCGTACAGACCGGCGCGTTCCGCGAGCGCGCCAACGCCGAGCGTCAGCGGCTGGCGATCGAGCGGCGGTACGGTTCGGCGCGCCTGCTTCTGCGCGGCGACCCGCCGCTCTGGCGCGTCATGGCCGGCCACGCCTCCACCATCGCCGATGCCTCGGCGCTGGCCGCGCGCATCCAGACCGAGTCGGGACCCGCATTTGTAGTGAGAGTCGACGCCCCGTCAGGCGACTAATACGCTTGGAGCCCCGGTGCAGGATCCGGCTATCGGTCCGTCCACATTGATCGGCCGC
Organism: Bryobacteraceae bacterium; assembly: GCA_035602665.1. GTDB lineage: Bacteria > Acidobacteriota > Terriglobia > Bryobacterales > Bryobacteraceae > DASWZN01. The sequence continues at coordinate 1,387 of DATNLV010000447.1, forward strand.
TCTCCCCGCGTGCGCGAGATCAACGCGCTCGTTCGCAAGCTGGGACGTTCCGATTCGCCCGTGCTCCTGCTCGGAGAGACGGGAACCGGCAAGGAGGTCGTCGCGCGCGCCATTCACTCCTGGGGCGCTCGCGGCCCGTTCGTTCCCATCGACTGCTCCCTTCTCGGCCCTCTGCTCGAAAGCGATCTCTTCGGCCACACCCGCGGGTCTTTCACCGGCGCTGTGGCGACCAAGCCCGGCTTGCTCGAGGTGGCCGAAGGCGGCACGGCGTTCTTCGACGAGATCGGCGAGCTGCCGGCCGAGATCCAGGCCAAGCTGCTGCGCGTGCTCCAGGAAAAGGAGTTCCGCGCCCTGGGAGCGCTCACCGGCCACAAGGCGCGCTTCCGCGTCGTCGCGGCCACCAATCGCGACCTGGCGCGCGAGGTCGAGGCCGGCCGTTTCCGCCGCGATCTCTTTTACCGCCTCAACGTGGTTCTGGTGCGGCTGCCCCCGTTGCGCGATCGCCGGGAAGACATCCCCGAGCTGGTGGCGTTCTTCCTCGAGCGTTACGGCCGCGGCCACGAGTTGGCGCCGGAGGTGATCGAGGCCATGATGCGATACGACTGGCCCGGCAACGTACGGGAACTGGAGAACGCGATCCAGCGGATGGTGGCTATGAACTCCGGCCCCTGCCTGCACAGCGGCGATCTCCCCTCCGCGGTTCAGGGGTCGCGCGCCGCCGCCGAGTACCAGGAACTCGAGCGGCTCGCCGCGGCGGTGAACGGCCCCGCCGGGATCGCTCCCGAGCGAATCCCGCCGCGGAGCGTCCTCCCCATGGAAGAGCTCGAGCGCCGCGCCATCACCGAGGCGCTCGCCACCACGCATGGAGACCGCACGCGCGCCGCCGTTCTGCTCGGCATCGGCCGCACCACCCTCTACCGCAAGCTCAAACGCTACAGCGTCTGAGCCAAGCCTCAACTTTCCCCTTCGCCCTGCCGATAATCTGTGTGCGCAGATGATCTCTATCCGCAGATTCCTCGATCGCCGGTCGGACGAGACGCCCGATGCCCTCTTGCGAACCACCCGCATTCTGCTCGAAGGAATCGAACAACACGCGGTCAGGCGTGATGCGGCAGACTACGACCGGTTCTGCAGGGAGCTTGGTCTGATTCGGGCTGACCTCAAGGAAGGTGTCACCGCTTCGGAGGTTCTCGCGCTGGCGGGCCAGGCGCTCAAGACACTGGAGGGATACAACGCCCGCGCGACCGGGCAGATGCGCGCCCAGTGCGAGGACCTTCAGAACATGGTAGCCATGCTGACCAGAACCATGGCGGCCATCACCTCCGAAAGCCAGAGCAGCATCGCCCGCCTGCAGGAAATCGAAGGCGCCCTGCAGACCGCGTCCGCGCTTGAGGACTTCCACCAGGCCAAGATCCGCATGTCGGAATGCCTGGATGTCCTGAGCAAGGAGATCGTCCATCGTCGCAACGAGTCGGCCAAGCAGGTCTCCCAGATGCAGTCGGTGGTCCAGGGCCTTCGCTCGTCGAGGCCCGCGCAAAGCGCTGAAGAGCTGGCGCGCAAGGATCCCCTCACTGGGCTGGTCGAGCGTGCCGGCGCCGAGGCCGCATTGGCCGCCGCCGTCAAGGAAGGCCAGCCGGTATTCGCCGCGGTGTTCGTGGCCGACCGGCTGGATATGATCAACGCCCGCTTCGGCCGCACCGTCGGCGACGACGTGCTGCTCTTCTTCTGCCAGCACGTCGCGCATGGGCTGAAGGAAGGTGACCGTCTCTATCGGTGGAGCGGCCCCGCTGTCCTCGCGATTCTGCGTCGCGACACTTCGGTGACCTCCGTGCGCGAAGACATCAATGGGCTCTTCGCCAAGCGCCTCACCATGAACGTGACTTCCGAGAACCGTTCGGTGTTGCTGGCGGTGACGGCCAAGTGGATGGTCTTTGCCGCCCACGAGATCCGTCCGTTGCCCCGCTTGGTCAAGAGCATCGACGCCTTCGTGCACGGCGACCCGGCGGGACAAACTTCCGCCGCGTCAGCCTAGCGCTCTGATTGACAGTTACGTGGCGCAGGCTTCAGCCTGCCGTGTCGGCACTCATGCCGACACAAGGGTGTCGAGACGAGTCTCGACGCCGCACGCATGAGTGCGTGCGCCACAAGCAACACACTGCCTCGGCAGGGTGACAGGTTGGCGCGGTAGACCACACGCACGACCAGTCCAGGCTTATATTTCGAGAAAACGAAAACAGCGCGTCGTCAGACTCAACCGGCAGTCTGCCGGCTGGATCGGGATGCCTTCAACGAGCCTCGTCGTCAACCGCGATCTTCAGGGCGCGTAGGAACTTCTGATCCT
>DATNLV010000474.1:0-2404 GCA_035602665.1 Bryobacteraceae bacterium
GATCCGGCACTTCGTCTCCGTAGCCGCGTTTATTCTGCTGCGGCAGAAAGTCCATGGCGAAATGAATGCCCTGCAACTCGCGGCCGGGAACCTTCAGATCGCGGGGATACTCCGCGCCCATGGCCAGCAGGATGACGTCGAAGTCCTTCCGCAGGTCCTCCACCGGAACGTTCTTCCCCACGTGGGCGTTAGTCTGGAACGCGATGCCTTCGGCGATGAGTTGCTCCAGGCGCCGGTCCAGGATGCGCTTCTCCATTTTGAAATCGGGGATGCCGTAACGCAGCAGGCCGCCGACGCGGTCCGCCTTCTCGAACACCGTGACGGCGTGACCGGCGCGGTTGAGTTGCTGCGCCGCCGCCAAGCCTGCCGGCCCCGAGCCGATCACCGCCACGCGCTTTCCGGTGCGCGTCTTCGGCGGCTCGGGACGAATCCAGCCTTCCTTGAACGCGTGCTCGATCACGGTCTTCTCGATTTGTTTGATGGTGACCGGCGGCTCGTTGATGCCCAGCACGCACGATGCCTCGCAGGGAGCGGGACAGATGCGGCCGGTGAACTCCGGAAAGTTGTTGGTGGCGTGCAGAGCGCGAATCGCCTCCTGCCAGCGGTCGCGGTACACCAGGTCGTTCCAGTCCGGAATGACGTTGTTGAGAGGACACCCGTTGTGGCAGAACGGCACGCCGCAATCCATGCAGCGCGCGCCCTGCGTCTTCAGCTTCTCCTCGGGAAAATCTTCGTAGACCTCGAAGAAGTCGTTGACCCGCTCGGTGACGGGCCGCCGCGTGGGAACCTCGCGCTTGTATTCCAGAAAACCGGTTGGCTTACCCACGGAGCACCTCCTGCGCCACGGGCTCGGTAGCCGGTGGCGGCGGCGCCGGGGCCCGCTCTTCCGCTCGCGTCACACCCAGCACGCGCTTGTACTCCTGCGGGAAGACCTTGACGAATTTCGGCAGCAGCGCGTCCCAGTTCTCCAGGACCCATTTCGCCCGCGGGCTGCCCGTCAGGTTCAGGTGCCGCAGGATCAGTTCGCTGAGCTTGCGGACATCCGCCGGGTCCACCACCGGGTCCAGATCCACGCTGGCGCGATTGCAGCGCGCCCTCGCGAACTCGCCCGTCTCGTCCAGCACGTAGGCGATTCCGCCGTTCATGCCGGCGGCGAAGTTGCGCCCGGCCCGGCCCAGCACGACCACGGTCCCGTTGGTCATGTACTCGCAGCCGTGATCGCCCACCGATTCCACCACCGCCGTGGCGCCGGAATTGCGCACCGCGAACCGCTCCCCGGCCATGCCGTTAAAGAACGCCTCGCCGCTGGTGGCGCCGTAGAGCACCACGTTGCCCACCAGCATGTTCTCCTCGGCCACGAAGGTCGAAGCCCGCGGCGGATAGATGATGATGCGCCCGCCGGAGAGGCCCTTGCCGACATAGTCGTTGGAGTCGCCCTCGAGCGTGAGCGTCACGCCTTTAGCGAGGAACGCTCCGAAGCTCTGCCCGGCCGAGCCGGTGAACTGGAACTTGATGGTGTCGTCCGGCAGTCCCGCCGAGCCGTAGCGCTTGGCCACCTCGCCGCTCAGCATCGCGCCCACCGTGCGGTGGACGTTGCGGATGGGCATTTTGAACTCCACCGGGGTGCCGTTCTCGATCGCCTCCGAAGCGTGGTCGATGAGTTTGTAGTCGAGCGCGCGGTCCAGGCCGTGGTCCTGCGTGGTGATGCAGCGGCGCGCCACGCGGCCAGGCACAGGCGGGCTGTAAAGGATCTGCGTGAAATCGAGGCCGCGGGCTTTCCAGTGATCGATCGCCTCCTTCATCTCCAGCGAATCAACCCGGCCGATGGCCTCGTTCATCGTGCGCAGGCCGAGCTTCGCCAGCAACTCGCGCACTTCCTCGGCCACGAAGAAGAAGTAGTTGATCACGTGCTCCGGCGTGCCCGCGAATTTCTTCCGCAACCCCGGATCCTGCGTCGCGATGCCCACCGGGCACACGTTCAGGTGGCACTTGCGCATCATGATGCAGCCCATCGCCACCAGCGGCGCGGTAGCGAAGCCGAACTCCTCCGCGCCCAGCAGCGCGCCGATCATGACGTCGCGGCCGGTTTGCAGCTTGCCGTCAACCTGCACGCGGATGCGGCTGCGCAGGTCGTTCATCACCAGCACCTGCTGCGTTTCCGAAAGTCCCAACTCCCAGGGGATGCCCGAGTGGCGGATCGCGGTGATGGGCGAAGCGCCCGTGCCGCCGTCGTAGCCCGAGACGGTGATGAGATCCGCGTAGGCCTTGGCGACGCCCGCGGCCACGGTGCCGACGCCGGGCTCGGCCACGAGCTTCACCGAGACCAGCGCTGCTGGATTGATCTGCTTCAGATCGAAGATCAGCTGGGCGAGGTCCTCGATGGAGTAGATGTCATGATGCGGCG
>DATNLV010000476.1:0-4295 GCA_035602665.1 Bryobacteraceae bacterium
AAGAACCGCTGGAACTCGCCGTAGCTGCGCTCGATGCGGTGGTATCCGGCACCCTTCCCCTCGACTCGCTCGAACTTCCTCTCGCCCTTGATCGAAAGCGTCCCGCGCTCGATCTGTATGTCGATGTCTTTCAGGGGGACATCCGGCAGATCGGCTTTGAGGACCAGTTCGTTCTCGGTTTCGAGGACGTCGACGGCGGGAGCCCAGGGGCGTGTGGCCACCGGTTCGCTGAACAGGCGGTTGACCGCGTCCTGAAAGAGGCGGACGCCGGTCGGGAAGTCGACTTCGGTAAAGGGGTCATACTTGGCAATGGTCATTGTTGATTTCTCCTCACATACACATCATAAAATATGACTTAGTAGTTGTCAAGTATATCTTAGCGTGCCGCGATCCTAAGGTGGCGCCGCAGCCGTGGCGCTGATGCTACCCCCGATGGCGGAACGCCAATCCCCACCTTCCCCTTAGCCGGAGACTAGGGAAACCTCGCGTACAAAATCCCCTGAGGAATCATCGCTCCAGCTTTAATCAAATTTTAAAACTCTCAACTCGCAAATTGCTTGAACTCATCGTGGGGCCATGTTAGTATGCTCTTTCGGAACATTAAGAGGCATTAGGAGGCCTAGGAACCATGACCGCCCTTGACCACGTGAACGCGCTCTTGAGGAGCCGGACTGCCTGGCTCGCCGTAACGGCGATTGCGCTCGGGATGATCGCCGTCTCTCCGGCGCAGGCCATAGTCATCACCAACCTGTGCAACTTTAGCGGCGGCGGCTGTGACATAACCCAGACCGCGAATGTTACTGTGCTTGATCCGAATACGGGCCTCCCCCTCGGCGGCAGCACGCCGCTTCCGAACCCCACCCTCACCTCCGCTCCTACCACCCCTGGCGGCGTCACGGTCACCGGGACCTTCGGCTATACGGCGGACCTGGCTGGCGTCAACGAATACAGCCTTGAGCTGGTGTTAAACGGCACAACGGCCGGCGTGCCCCTGGGCACCCAGGCTGTTACGGGCCTGCTCGATTTCGACGTGAACCCCGGGCCGGCCGGGCTCGTCCTCGGCTCGCTGGAGCGGTTTGTAGTCACGCAGAACGGCATCAACACCGAGGCCGACTTCTCGACGGGGATAGGGCAGAATCACGGTGCCGGCTCTGCCGTGATCTTCCCCCTCGATCCTACGCTACCCGTGACCGGGTGGTCGATGACGTTCGATATCGACTGGTTGACCTCGGATACATCCACGCTGACGGTCGCGTTCCCGCTGACCGAGGACCCCTCTCCGGAGCCTGTGTCGGTGCTGCTGGTTGGATCGGGCATCGGCCTGCTGGCGCTCGTGCGCCGCTGGCGCAAGGCCTAACGAAGCGTCTTAATCAGGAAGGGCGGGTTCCCACCCGCCCTTCTACCAGGTTGGTTTCCTTCCCGCCTCCCTCTTCCCCTTCATTCCGTCGCGTATCGCAATTGGCCGCCAACCCGGGACTGCTCGAATTTCGCCGCACTTGCGAAATTCGTGCCTGTCCCACCATCGGTCTCCTGTCACTCAACCTGCTCGACATCCGCCGTCGCGCTGCGCCGCCCGCTAGTTGGCGGCCGTACACGCAAAAAGGGCGGGTGTTCCCACCCGCCCCTCCACCAAGCCGGAATGGCAGAAACCGCTATTCTTCCGTCGGTTGCTCCTCGCCGCCCTCTTCGTCGTGGCGGCCTTCCTGGATCGCTTTGAGCCGCTCTTCCTTGCGCTTGGCACGCTCCGCGGCGCGCTTGACCAGCTCCGACCCCACCAGCTCCAGCATGGCCTGCTCGGCGCCATCGCCCTTGCGCGGGCCCAGGCGGACGATGCGGGCGTAGCCGCCGGCTCTCTGGCCGAACCGCGAGCCCAGCGTGTCGAACAGCTTCTTCACCGAATGCGGCGTCATCAGATACGCGGCGGCCTGGCGCCGCGCGGCCAGCGTGTCTTTCTTGGCCAGCGTAATCATCCGCTCCACCAGCGGCTTGACCGCCTTGGCCTTCGGCACCGTGGTAATCACGCGCTCTTCTTCGATCACGCTGGTGACGAGGTTGCGGAACAGCGACCTGCGCGCTGCCAGCGTTCGTCCCAGCTTGTACCCATCTACCTTATGTCTCACGGTGTCGTCTCTCCTACTCGCTCAAACTCTCGTCGAACTGCTCTTTGTCGTCGTCGGCCGGCTCTTCGGGACCACCCTCGTTCTCGAGCTCGTCCTCGGCGGCGTTCTGCGCATCTTCGTCTTCGTCGCGCGGCCGGCCGCTCGGCGGCGTGGGCGTGACCGGCAGTCCGCTGCCCGAAATCAGCCGCCCCTGCGCGTCGAACTTCATGCCGAACTGCAGGCCCATGCTGGACAGGATCTCTTTGATCTCGTTCAGCGACTTGCGGCCGAAGTTCTTGGTGCGAAGCATTTCTGCCTCGGTCTTCTGCACCAGGTCCGCGATGGTCTGGATATTGGCGTTCTTCAGGCAGTTGTACGACCGCACGCTGAGTTCGAGCTCGTCCACGGAGCGGTTCAGGATCTCGTTCATCTGATCCATGGCGCGCTCGGCCTGTTCCTCGGCCATCTCGGGGACTTCCTCGAAGTTGATGAAGATGGTCTGGTGGTCCTTCATCAGCTTGGCGGCCTGCCCGATCGAATCCTGCGGCGAAATGGCGCCGTTGGTCCAGACTTCGAGCGTCAGCTTGTCGTAGTCGGTCATCTGGCCCAGGCGCGCGCCCTCGACCGCGAAGTTGACCTTGCGCACCGGCGAGTGAACCGAGTCGATGGGGATGTATCCCAGCGGCAGGTCCTCGTCGAAGTTACGGTCCGCGCCCACGTAGCCGCGGCCCAGCTTCAGGCGCATCTCGATGTTGAGTTTCCCCCCGTCGCTGACGGTGGCGATGTGGACGGTGCGGTCCAGCACCTCGACGTCCTGGTCGGTCTCGATCTGGCTGCTCAGCACCTCGCCCGGCTCGTCGATCCTGAGGCGCGCCGTGCGCATCCCCTCGCCGGACATCTTGAAGGGGACTTGCTTGAGGTTGAGGATGATGTCGGTGGCGTCTTCGACCACTCCAGGAATGGGGCTGAATTCATGGGCCACCCCTTCGATGCGCACGGCCGTGATGGCCGCGCCCTCGATGGAGCTCAGCAGCACGCGCCGCAGGCTGTTGCCGATGGTGGTTCCAAAACCGCGCTCGAAGGGCTGCGCGGTGAACATGCCATAGCGGTCGGTCAGGGTTTCGGTATTCGCAACCAAACGCTTGGGTTTCTGAAAGCCTTTGAACATAACCAGTCTTCTCCTCACTCCGGACATCCGGGAAAGCGGGCGGTTCTGGCCGCCGCGCCCCCCGGGTCCATGAGACTTACTTGGAGTACAACTCCACGATCAGCCGTTCGTTGACCTGGATCTGCACCAGTTCTTCGCGCTTCGGCAGACCGATTATGCGGCCGCGCAGAGTCTCGCGGTCCACTTCCAGCCAATTCGGGCACGGCAGGTGCGCCGTAGCGTCCCGCGCCGCAAGAATGGTCGGGTGGTTGCGGCTCTTCTCGCGCACCTCGACGATATCGCCGACCTTCACCATGAACGAAGGAATATTGACCTTGCGGCCGTTGACCTGGAAGTGGCCATGGCGCACGATCTGGCGGCTCTGCGGATGCGAGACGCCAAAACCCATCCGGTAGACCACGCTGTCCAAACGCCGCTCCAGCATACTCAGCAGGTTGTCGCCGGTGATGCCCTTCATGCGCAGCGCCTTCTCGTAGAGGTTGTGGAACTGCGTCTCGAGCAGCCCGTAGAAGCGCTTCACCTTCTGCTTCTCGCGCAGTTGCAGCCCGTAGCCGACGATCTTGGGCTTGCGATCCTTGCCGTGCTGGCCGGGGATGACGTTGCGCTTCTCGATAGCGCACTTCTCGCTATGGCAGCGCTCCCCCTTGAAGAATAGTTTCATGCCCTCGCGCCGGCAAAGCCGGCAAGTCGGGCCGCTGTATCGTGCCAAAGTGCCTCCTACCTTATCAGGTGCGGTTTACAACCGGCATGCCCGGTCTTCTTCCCGCTTACGCAATGTCGATGGTCGATGGTCGATGGCCGATAGTTCCGGTCCGCCACCATCCACCATCGACCATCCACCATCTACACTCGCCTCTTCTTTGGCGGCCTGCACCCGTTGTGCGGGATCGGCGTGACGTCGCGGATCGCGCGCACATCCAGGCCCACCGTGGCCAGAGTACGGATCGCCGACTCGCGGCCGGCGCCCGGACCCGCCACGCGCACCTCCACCACCCGCAGCCCGCTCTCCTTGGCCTTGTTGGCGGCCG
>DATNLV010000478.1:0-7571 GCA_035602665.1 Bryobacteraceae bacterium
CGATCGCCGCCGGGCCCTGGTGTATTTGCGAGGCCATTGGCAGAGCCGGTATGGGCTGGCGCAGGTTGGGTGACCGAGCCGCGACCGCCAGGGAGCGGTCTTAGTTATGCGAGTCATAGCGGGAGAGTTCCGAAGCCGCCGCCTGAAGTCGCTTCCGGGGCCGCATCTGCGGCCCACGCCGGACCGTCTGCGCGAGACGCTGTTCGACATTCTCGCGCCGCGCATCGAGGGCGTTACGTTCATCGATGCGTACGCGGGCACCGGCGCGGTCGGCATCGAGGCGCTGAGCCGCGGCGCGCGCGAGGCTATTTTCATCGAGCGGAGCAGGGCGGCCGCGGACGTAATCCGCGGGAACCTGCAATCGCTGGGCATCGAAGCGCGCGCGCAGGTCTTCACGGGCAAGGCACTGGTGGTTCTGGAGCGGCTGAAGGCTGAGCTCGTCTTCCTTGACCCGCCCTACGACGCGGCCGCCGAATACGCCGCGGCGCTGGCGCTACTGGGGGCCGCACCGCCTCCGCTCACGATCGTGCAGCACGACGTGCGCCTCGCGTTGCACGAGGAGTACGGAAGGCTCCGCCGCGCTCGCACGGTGCGGCAGGGGGACAATGTGCTGAGCTTCTACGCGGAGGCGTGAGTGTCAACTGAGATGACAAGGGCGGAAGTCGCACAGCTCCTGGAAAGCTTTCTCGAAGACCGGGTCGGCCGTTGGGACTGGGATGATTTCATTTCGTCCCGAATTAAGGACCCTGCGCTTGAGAGCATTCGACTGAATCCGCCTCTCTGCCGGACGATTATCCGCCGAAGACCCCGGGCCATTACTGCGACGAAAAGGGTATGGCAGTCTTGCGAGATTTCCTCGCGCACCTCAGGGAGTGACTGCGCTCGTGGCGCGACCCCTCTGCCATACTGAGTTTGTGCCCAGCTCCCGCCGCTATCCCGAACGCCCGATTCTCGGTGTCGGCGCGATTATCGAGGATCGCGGGCGTGTGCTGCTGGTCGAGCGCGGGCAGGAGCCTCTGAAGGGCACCTGGTCGTTGCCCGGCGGCGCGGTGGAAGTGGGCGAGCGCCTGAAAGACGCCATCCGCCGCGAGGTGCGCGAGGAGACCGGACTCGAAATCGAGCCCGTCTCCGTCGCCGAGGTCTTCGAGCGGATCATGCCCGATGCGGCGGGCCGGACCGAGTATCATTACGTGTTGATCGATTACTTCTGTAAAGTGACGGGCGGAGAATTGCACGCCGCGAGTGACGCCAGCCGCGCCGTTTGGGTGCCGCGGGAGGAAATCGGCGCCTACCATATCACGGAAGGAACGCTGGCCGTCATCCTTCGGGCGCTTCAGGAGTGCTGACACGATGTCGAAAGAAACGTCGATCGAAAAGACAGGAGAGCGGCCCGCGCAGGTTCTCGAACGTGCGCGGCTTGAGCGGGAGCTCGCGGAGGGCTACACCGCCAATGCGGCTCAAGCCAGATCCGCCGCTGAGGAGTTCGCACAAGTCGACAGCGATGTAATCAGTTGACAACCTTTCGCCCATGAACACCACCGCCCAGCTTCTCGAATTCGACGCCCTCCGCCGCCTGCTCGGCCGCAACGTTGCCAGTCCGCCCGGACTGGCCGAACTGGAAAAGGTCGCGCCGGCCGCCGACCGGGCCACTGCCGAGCGCTCGCTCGCCGATGCGGCCGAGGCTGTCGAATACCTGCGCGCCGCCGCACGCCCGCAGCCGGCAGCACGAGGGGCCGCCGTCCGCTTGCGCTTCTCCTCGCTGCCCGACACCGGGGATTCGATTCACAAGCTGCACATCGAGGGCGCGTCGCTCGAAGGGAAAGAAATCCTGGCGCTGACCGAACTGCTCGACCGCGCCTCCGACATACGCTCCGTCCTGCTGGCCGTGGTGGACCGCTTCCCGAAGCTCGGCGCGCGCGGCGCCGCCATGGGCGAGTTCCGTTCCGTGCTGAAGGACCTGGCCGGAAAGATTCTGCCCGATGGCACGGTCGCCGATCACGCCAGCGTGCTGCTTGGCCGCCTCCGGCGCGACATGGAGCGGCAGAAGGGCGCCATACAGGACTCGCTGCAGCGGTTCCTGCGCGCGCACAAAGAGGAGTTGCAGGAGGAATTCGTCGCCATCCGCAACGAGCGCTTCGTGGTGCCCATCGTGGCCGGCCAGCGGCGCAAGATCGACGGCGTGATTCACGGCGCCAGCGGCACGGGCCAGACGCTGTTCGTCGAGCCGCTCGAAACCATCGAGCTGAACAACGAGCTGGTGCGGCTGACGGAAGAAGAGATGCGCGAGGTGCACCGCATCCTGCTCGAGCTGACGTCGCGGCTGCGCGACTACGCCCAGCCGATCCAGCGAACGCTGGGTATCCTGGGCGAGCTCGAACTGCTATTCGCGAAGGCTCAGTTTGCCGTCGATTTCAACTGCGTGATCCCGCGCTTCAGCCCCGAGGGCGCCCGCCGGCTGGTTCTGCGCGAGGCGCGCCATCCCTTGCTCGAAGACGTGCTGCGGCGCCAGAAGCGCACGGTGGTGGCGGCGACGCTCACGCTCGAAGGCTCGACGCGCACGCTGCTCATCAGCGGACCGAACAGCGGCGGCAAGACGATCACCATCAAGACGGTCGGCCTCCTGGCCCTGATGGCGCAGGCGGGACTGCCCGTGCCGTGCGTCGAGGCCGAGTTCCCCTTCTTCGACCGCGTGCTGGCCGACATCGGCGACCAGCAATCCATACAGGAAAGCCTCAGCACGTTTTCCGCGCATATGAGCCGCGTGCGAGACATCCTGGCGCAGGCCACCTCCGACTCGCTGGTGCTGCTGGACGAGCTGGGGCGCGCCACCGATCCCGAAGAGGGCGGCGCGCTGGGCGTGGCGATTCTGGACCGATGCCGTTCGCTCGGCGCCTTTTCCCTGGCCTCGACTCACCTGCTGGCGCTGAAGGTTTTCGGCGCTAACACCGAAGGGGTTCTCAACGGCTCGATGGGCTTCGACGAGGAGACGCTCGAGCCCACCTACGTGCTGCGGCTGGGCGCGCCGGGCAAGTCCGCGGGACTCGATATCGCCCGCCGGCACGGCCTTCCCGCCGAGATCCTCGATCGGGCGCGGGCCACGCTGGGGACGCGCGAGCGCGACCTGGGGCGCTTCCTGGCGGAGCTCGATCGCCGCCTTACCGAAGTCGCCGCGTCGCAGCAGGCCTTGGAGGAAGAGCGCCGGCGGCTGCAGGCGCGCGAGAAAGCGCTGGCCGAGGAGTGGGCGAAGAAGGAAACGGCCAAGCTCAAAGAGATCGAGCGGCAGACGGAGCTGGTGCTCGAACGCTTCGAGGCGCAGGCGCAGGAAGCCATCGGCAAGGTTGCGGTCAGCGTCGATCAGAAGCGCGCGTCCGCGCAGGCGCAGCGCAACGTCTCCAAAGTGAAGCGCGAGTTGCGGGAGGAAATGCAGACCGCCATCCTATCGACGCAATCCGACTCGCGCGCGGGCGACCTGGCGCCGCTGAAGATCGCCGAAGGCGCGCGCGTGCGGCTGAGGGATATCCGCGAACCGGCGCGCGTGCGGAGGCTGATCGGGGCGGACCGCCTGGAGGTGGAGGCCGGGTTCATGAAGATGCAGGTCTCGCGCGATGAAGTTCTCGAAGTGCTGCCCGAGGGCGGAGGCGGCTCGAAGCTGCCCCAGGGCGTTTCGTACAAACCGTCCGGTCCGGAAGTATACGTGAGCGTGCGCGAGGTGAACGTGATCGGCAAGCGGGCCGAGGAAGCGCGCGATCTGGTGGACAAGTTTCTCGACAGCGCGGTGCTGGCGTCGGTGAACCGCGTCCGCATCGTGCACGGCCACGGCATGGGCATCCTGCGGCGTATGATCGCCGAGCTGCTGGCGGGGAATCCCAACGTGGAGAAGTTCTACACCGCGCCGCAGAATGAAGGCGGGGCGGGCGCGACTATTGTGGAGCTGAAGGAGTAGAAGAGGCACGTGGCTCGCCTCGCCGGCCGCGGGCAGACAAAGCCCACACCAGATCCACAGGCCACAAGCCACGAGCCACATGCCCTCACCCCCCGAAAGTGAGATGATATTCGTTCTATGAAGCAATCTCGGATAGTCATCGGATTCGCGGCGGCGTTCCTGCTGGCCGGGGCCGCTTGGGCGGACGACGCCTCCAGGATGGCCAAGGCCCAGGAACTGCTCCAGGTCGCCAAGATGGACCAGGGCTTCAAGCAGATGCTGGATCGCGCCCAGGTCACCGTCAAAGCCCAGACCACCCGGCAGGTGACGGTGCCCGCCGACAAGGCCGCCCTCGAAGAGAAGATCACACCGATCCTCGCTCAGCAGTTGAACTGGGATCGGCTCAAGGCGCAATACGTGAAGATCTACGCCGATACGTATACGGAAGAGGAACTGGACGCCATTCTGGCCTTCTACAAATCACCCGCGGGTCAGGCCTGGTTCGCCAAGTCACCCGCGGTGGGGGAGAAGGCTCGACAGATCACGCAGCAGGCGATTCAGGATGCCCAGTCCCAGGTGCGCAAGCTTATTGACCAGGCGGGCGCACCGCAACAGTAGGCGCCGTCAGCGGACCGTCTCGAGCACCTGACCGGCGTGGCCGGCCGCCTTCACTTTGCGGAAGACGCGCTCGATGCGCCCGTCCTCGCCGATGACGAAGGTGGTGCGCTCGATGCCCATCACCTTCTTGCCGTACATGTTCTTCTCTTTCCAGACGCCGTAGGCCTCGGCGGCAGTGCGGTCCACATCGGCCAGGAGAGTGAACGGCAGGCTCTTGCCTTCCTTGAATTTCAGTTGGGCCGCGGGCTTGTCCGGAGAGACGCCCACGATCACGGCGTTGCGGCCGGCGAATTCCCTCGCATGATCGCGAAACTCGCAGGCCTCTACGGTGCAGCCCGGGGTGTTCGCGCGCGGATAGAAGTAGAGCACCACCTTTCGGCCGCGCAGACTGGAAAGGTGGAAGCGTTCGCCGCGCTCGTCGTCGAGATCGATCTCTGGCGCGAGGTCGCCATCTTTCAGCGTCGACATCCTACTCGACCGCGACCTTCGTGCCCTTCTGGGGCTCCGTCGAAAGATGCGCGATGCGGTCGTCGATGAGACTGCGAATGGCCTTGAGGAACTCGATCCGCGAGTTGCGCAGGTGCGTCCGCGCCTCGTCGGTGCGGATATGGAACAAGTCTTCGAACCGGTCTATCGCCTCGCGGCAGAGGCAGCGTTCGTAGACGCGCTCGGCCGCGGGCGGGGTAGAGGTTTGTTGCTCGCTCATGCCTGGACCTCCTTCATCTCGACGGTCAGGATCCGGTTTTCCAGTCGCGCCCGGGCCGGCGTGAGCGCCGCCATCGAAGTCGGCAACCCGATGTGACGGCGGAAAGTCCCGATCTCGACCACCAGCTCATCGCCCTTCTTGAACAGCCCGATCTCGCCCTTGGTGGCGAACGGCAGCAGCACCTTGACTTCGTAGTGGCCGTCCTGCTTGCCGAACGTGTACGGCCGCTCTGTGCGCGTGATCGCCGCCGGATCTTCCCCCTCAGCATACATCACCCGCGCCAGCTCTTCGAGCCTCTGCTGCCCCAGCACCTCGTGCGTGAACAGCGGCACCAGCTTCAGCGGGATCGGCGCGAAATACTCCTCGATCTCCGCGCGGATCTTGTCCTGCGAGGTGTGCCACTCCGCGAAGTACGCGTCGCTCACGGAGGCCGGCAGGACGCGGTTGACCATGACCGTATCCACCGTCAGGCCGTGCAGGGAGAAGTACACGAAAGCGCGCTGCGTTTCGCGCAGCACCATTTTCTCGGGGTTGGTCACCAGGCGCACGCTGGTGATCTGCGGGTCTTCCATCAACTCGTCCACGCCTTCGAGCTTGCCGAACAGCTCGTGGATGTTGGCGAAGTAGCTGTCGGCGGGAAGTTCGAACGGCGCCACGCGGTTGGCGATGGGCCGCACCGCTTTGAGCAGGCTGCGCTGGAACGGGAAGATGTGCTTCATGTACCAGTCCAGCGTGGTCGGCATGCTGATGAAGCGCATGGACTCGGCGGTGGGAGCGGCGTCGAGGATGATGACGTCGTAGCGGGCCTCGCGCCGGTACTGGTTGATGTACATCATCGCGCTGAGTTCTTCCATCCCCGGCAGGATGGCCAGCTCTTCCGCCTGCACCCCCTCGAGACCGGTGGTTCTGAGGACCGAGATTACGTAGGACGAGATTTCCCGCCAGTGGCGCTTGATTTCGCGCTGGATGTTGAGCTCCTGTATGGAGAGGCCGGGCATGATCTCCAGCGGATCGGCGGTGCGGGAGTGGAACAGCTCGGTTTCGAGGTCGAAGGAATCGGCGAGGCTGTGCGCCGGGTCGATGCTCATCACCAGCGTTCGGCGGCCCATTTGCGCCAGCCGCACGCCCGTCGCGGCCGCCAGGCTCGTTTTTCCGACGCCCCCCTTGCCACTGTAGAGGAGGATCCTCATGCCTCCATTTTCCCATGCGGGACGCCGGCAGGTATCATGAGCAGAGCTCATGGGCAGACGCGACGGCGTTCACGAAATGGTCTCCAGTTTCCTGGCCGTGTCCCTGGGGGTCGCCGCCCTGCTGGTGGCGGCGCGTGCGCTGGTCGGACGCCCCATCCACTCCCTCGTCGACATCGGGGCGCCGCTGAATCCGGAAAGCGCCGCGGCCATCTGCCTGCTGCTCAGCCTGATCGTGCTCAGCCGCGGAGCGGCCGCGAGTACGCCCCAACCAGCCGGCCTGCGGACACTCGGCGCGCTGGGGCTGGCGCTGGTAGTTACGCTGGCCTGCTATTGGAGGAGCCTGTGGTTCCCGTTGATCTCGGATGACTACGTCATCGTGGCGCGGTCTCTGCGCGGCGAGATGCTCGGTCCGGTGCTCACGCAGGGTGACGCGGGCGTGGCGTTCCGGCCCCTCACCCGGTTTCTGTTTTCCGTCCAGGGATGGTGGGGCAGCGCCGATCCGGTCTGGTGGCACAGCGTCGGAGTGATTTTCCACCTGGCCAACGGCGCGCTCGTGTTTCTGCTGGCGCGCCGGTTCGTCGCCCCCGGCATTGCGGTGTTCGCCGCCGCCGTCTTTGGACTTCATGCCACCCACCCGGAGGCCGTGAGCTGGATGAACTCCCGGTCGGACGTCCTGGCGGCGTTCTTCCTGCTGAGCGCCCTGCTGGTGTTTCTGAAGCATTGGACACGCCCGCACTGGGGCCGGCAACTGGCCGCCCTGCTCCTGGTGGCGCTGGCGGTTTTGAACAAGGAAAGCGCATACGCGTTCGCCCCGCTGGCGTGGCTGCTGATTGCCGCGAAAGAGAAGCCGGGCTGGAAGGGCATTCGTGTGCTCCTGCCCTTCGCCGCGCTGGAGGGGGCGCTTTTCGCTTACCGCTGGTGGGTCCTGGGAGGCATAGGAGGGTATGCCAGTTCCGCGACGGGCCGCTCGATGTTCCTGTCCTTCGATCTGCTGCGCATCGTCAAGACGCTTTGCTGGCGCGTGTGGGCGATTCTGTTCTTTCCGATCAATTGGGATGTGCCTCCGACCGCGTTCCTCGGCGTCACCCTGGTGCTGGCCGCGGCGGCACTGCTGCTGCTGAGCAGGGCGCGGACC
>DATNLV010000479.1:0-12876 GCA_035602665.1 Bryobacteraceae bacterium
GGCGAGGATCTTGCGGATCTCCGCATTGTTCGGCAGCGTGGATTCCGGCGGTCCCTGGGCCACCGCCTGCAGTGAAGCGGCAATGAGAAGAGCGATGGGGATACGCATGGGGATCACGGCCCTACTTGCCCTGACTCTCGCGGCGCTTCTTGGCCCAACCTTCTTTGTTCACCTGCCGCGCGCGGCCGAGAGCGAGGGCATCCGCGGGCACGGGGCCGGTGATCACGGAGCCCGCCGCCACGTAGCCGCCTTCGCCGATCTCGACGGGTGCGACCAGCGTCGCGTTGCTGCCGATGAAAGCGCCGGGGCCGATGGTGGTGGGATGTTTGTGCACGCCGTCGTAATTGCAGGTGATGGTGCCCGCTCCGATGTTGGCCCGGTCGCCGATGGTGGCGTCGCCCAGGTAGGCCAGGTGCTGGGATTTCGATCCCACGCCCAGCTCGGAGTTCTTCATCTCCACGAAATTGCCGACCCTGGCTCCGCCCTTGACGCGGGCGTTCTGGCGCAGCCGGGCGAAGGGCCCGACGCGCGCTCCGCTCTCGACACGCGAGGCGTCGATGAAGGTGAACGGCAGAACCTCGACTCCTCCCGCCAGCTCAGAGTCGCGAACGATGGAGCAGGCGCCGATGCGGCAATCCTCGCCGATCGCGCTGTGGCCGAGGATGCGCGCGAAGGGTTCGATGACGGTATCGCAACCGATCTCGACGCCGGCGTCGATGGTGACCGTCTCGGGTTTTTCCACCGTGACGCCGTCGAGCATAACCTGGCGCACTTTGCGCGCGCGGAGGATGGAATCGACCTGCGCCAGCTCCGCGCGGGTGTTGATGCCGAGCAGCTCGCCCGGGTCCTCGATCAGCAGCGGCGCGACGGTGTAGCCGCGGCCGCGGAAGATTTCGACGATATCGGTAAGGTAATACTCGCCGGCGGGATTGTTGGTGCCGATCTCCTCCAGGTGCCTCCACAGCAGGGCGCCCCGAAAACAGTAAATGCCGGAATTGATTTCATGGATGGCGCGCTCTTCGGCGGTGGCGGCCTTGTGCTCCACGATCGCGGCGATGGAGCCGTCCCTGGCGTGGACGATGCGCCCATAGCCGGTCGGGTCCTCAAGAACCGTGGTGATGACGGTGGCGGCGGCGTTCGATTCCCGCTGAGCCGATACCAGGCGCTCGACGGTGGCCGCCGAAAGCAGCGGACAATCGCCCAACAGCACCACGACGTCGCCGCCCATGGGCTCGAGCAGTTCGCGGCAGACCGCCACGGCGTGGCCGGTGCCCAACTGTTCGCGCTGCGGGACGAAGCGAACGCCGCGCCCGCCCAGCGCCGCCTCGACCTGTTCGGCCTGGTGCCCGACTACTACCGCGATGCGCTCCGGCGGCGCAATGGCGGCGGCGGTCGCGGCCACGTGCTCAATCAGCGTCAACCCGCCGGCCTGGTGCAGAACCTTGGCCTTCCGGGATTTCATGCGCGTGCCGAGGCCCGCGGCGAGAACCACAATGGTGATGTCGTCCATTTTTTAAACGCTCAGTATAGCGTCATTGTTTTCGTGTCTCTGGCGGCGGCCCTCGGCGGCCAGCTCGATGGCGATGGCGGCGGCGGCGGCCGGGTCGTGGCGGATCTTGTCGGCTTCCTGGACCAGGTCGTGGCCCACGATCTTCAAGCCCATGGCACGCAGCCGGTCGAAATCGTTCTCCACGGGAAGCGCGCTCTTGCTGGCGTACTTCTTGAGAAGCGCGGGGCCGATAGGGCGGGTGTTGACCACCACGTAATCGAGCAGGCGCCGGCCCGCGTGTTCGTGAATGGCGGCGACGTGATCGGCCGCGGTGAAGCGAGCCGTCTCGCCCGGCTGCCACATCAGGTTGACGAAACAAGCCTTCACGGCCGGGCTCTCGGCGATGGCGCGGGGAATGCCATTCACCAGCAGGTTGGGAATGATGCTGGTGAACAGAGAGCCGGGGCCGAGCGTGATAGCGTCGGCTTCGGCAATGGCGCGCAGCGTCTCTTCGAGCGGCACCGCGTGCGGCGGATTCAGGCGGATGCGCCGGATGCGCGCGCGCGAACGGCTGATGCGGGTTTCGCCGGCCACGGTGCTGCCGTCCTCGAGCTCCGCTTCGAGGGTGACGTTGGTGGCCGTGGAGGGGTAGATGCGGCCCTTGATCGCCAGCACTTCACAGGAGACGCGCACGGCGCGGGCGAAATCGCCGGTGACCTGCGTGAGCGCCGTC
Organism: Bryobacteraceae bacterium; assembly: GCA_035602665.1. Taxonomy (GTDB): domain Bacteria; phylum Acidobacteriota; class Terriglobia; order Bryobacterales; family Bryobacteraceae; genus DASWZN01. The sequence goes on from DATNLV010000479.1 coordinate 2,223, forward strand.
AAAAACAGGTTGCCGAAACTGTGGCCCTTGAGGCCGCGCCCGCGCACGAAGCGGTAGCGGAAGAGGCGCGAGAGCAGGGCTTCATCCTCGGAAAGCGCCACCATGCAGTTGCGGATGTCGCCGGGCGGCAGAACTTTGAAGTCGCGGCGCAGGCGGCCCGAGCTTCCGCCGTCGTCGCTGACGGTGACCACGGCGGATAGATCCACCAGCGGAAACTCGGCGGCGAGCGAGGGAGAGCCCACGCGCGAGGCGGGCCGGGCGAAGACCTTGAGACCGCCCAGCAGGGTCGAGAGTCCGGTACCGCCGCCAATCAGGACGATCCGGAGCGGCCCTTCGAGCGGCTCGGGCCGGTATGGTTGAGATGGCATCATGATTCGAGTACGGCTCAAACCCCGGCTAGAAACGGGGCGGGGCGGAAGCCGCTCTTTCAGGGTACAGGAGTTCGAAAAGGGGCGAAAGTTGGGCGATGCGGGCGAAGTCCGGATCGTTGCGGGCCGCGGAACGGTTGCGGGGCTGTATCTCGATGGCGCGGCGCAGATGACGGCATGCGCCGCGCAGGTCGCCGCTCAGGCCACTGCACAAAGCCAGCGCGTAGTGGACGTGGTCCGCATCCGGAAGGCGGGCGACGGCCTCGCCCAGGTGCCGTTCGGCCTCCGGGAAGCGGCCTTCGTTGATGAGGGCGATCGCGTAATTGTAATGTTCTTCGGCGGTGGCCAGAGTCGGCTCGTGGGCCGCCACCCGGCGGGCGCACATGGCGGAGTGCAGTTGGGCGCTGTGGGCCATGGCGGGGATGGGGCCGAGCGCGGCCCTCTCGAACAGGCTTCGAGCGGCGCCGTAGCCGCCCACCTGGAACTGCTTCACGGCGCGGTCGAACAACTCGGTCTGCTGGCGTTCGTCCGGCGGCGCGGATGGGTCCGCGACAGCGGGCAACGCGGCCCGCGGTGGCTCCGGAGGTTTGTCTCTGCCGGAACCCTTCCTCACCGGCACTTGCTTCCGACGCGAACGAATGGCCATGGGTCGCGACGAACCTATAGAGTTCTACCAGAATGGGGAGTGCATTGCAAGGCCGGCCGCGCGGCGCGGCAGCTATCAGCCTTCCGCTTTCAGCGGTCAGCTAAGGCCGGCCGGCTCAGGAGTTGGGCTCTTCGTCATCCAGAGTCGGCGCAGGATCCAGGTCTTCGGCCTCGAAGATTTGATGGCAGTCCAGGCAACAGACGTAATCGACGCCGTCGCGGCGGGCAACCACCTCGGTCCGCACGTGTTGACACGGGGCTTCCATAGCGGAATTACCCCATTTTAGGCAAACCCGGCGCGGTGTCAAGACCTGATGGACGTCAGCTCGGCGGGGCTGAAGCCCCACGCGGGCTCAAGCCCGCCCCCCGGTCTGGCGCCGTCGCGGAAACGTTTTCCGCCGACGCTGTGTCGATTTCGCGCCGAATACATAAGAAACCTGTTAATCCGTCGCCTCTCGAAGGGCAGGAATTGTGCGCGGCTGCGCCGCCTCGACGGGCGCAACGAACGTGGTGAGCGGCAACAACAGCAGCGCGGTCCGGTAAGTCGCGCGTCTAAGAATGCGCTCGCGGAGTCCCTGCATTAAGAGACAGCAAATCGGTCAGAATTTGATTGACTTCGGAGGCCCTCTCTCGTACCCTCGAACTAAGAGGGCGCAGTTCTCGAAGACCCCGTACCGTGGTCGCTCTGACCAGGGGCCTTTCCCCACCGAGAAGAGCGTCTCGAAGTTTTGAGACAAGTCACGAGAAGGGGAAGGCATGCGAGCCAGAATTGTCTTGTTTGGTCTCGATGATGCACTGGCTTCCGAGCTCCGCCGAGTGCTCGTGAGCCAACAACAGACGGTCTATTCGGAACCTCTCCTGGCCCCCCGGGAGTGCCTGGCCGTGGTGAACCGGGTGGGCGCCGAGTTGATCTTCTGTTCTTCGCACGGCAAGCGGTATCCGGACTTGCTGGATGCCGTCAGCCGCTTCAAACCCGACCTGCCCGTGGTGGTGGTCAGCCGCTTTCCGGACACTGCGGAGTGGCTGGACGCCATCGAGGCCGGCGCCTCCGACTATTGCGCGGCCCCATTCGAAACAGCTCATATCCAGTGGATACTCGACTCCGCGCTAAAACACCACTCCAGCGGGGCTCTCTACCGGGCCGCCGGCTAAATCAACCCGTCCATCATCGACTGTGGCCGTCAGCCCCAACCGGGGCCTGGCGGCCGTTCCCATTCAGGCGAGCCATGAGTGTAGACTGGGACTCCGTTCATGAACGCGCTGCCGAGCTCGCGACCGATCGCCTTTTGGTGCTTCGCGGTCGCGTACCCGTTCTTCACGGTTGCGTGCGCGATCGCCGTGTACCGTGGTCTCCAGTCCACGGATCAGTCGGGCGCGGTTGTGGTGGCGGCTTGCTGGACGTCGCTTTCCGCCGCGGGTCTGGCGCTGTTCTTGAACCTGCGATCGCGCCTCCTCGGTCTCGGTGTGCCCGCCGCCACCTTGGCCGAAGCGGTCCTCTGCGACTGGCGTTTCTTCCCGTTGAGCCTGCTTGCTCTCGCTCCGGCGTTGGTGATGGGCACCCCCGTGCCCGCCCGCGCCGGCGTTCGCGCTCTGAGCTCCCTGATCGAATTTGCCTTCCTTGCCGCGATCCTCGACACGCGATGGCACAGCCCGGAGCCACTCGCCGGCGTGCTGGCCGACCGGGTGGCCGGCCTGGCGCAGACCGGCTCGCTGAGGGCGCGCAAGGTGTACCTGGCGGATCGAACCATTCCCGGCTGGTCCGGCATGCTCACCCGCAAGGCGGTGATCCTTACGCCGGAGCTGATCAATCGCCTCAGCCGGCGCGAGGTCGATGCCCTCGCCGCGCGGCAGATGAATCACCCGGCGAACGGCGGACTGTTTCTGATCCTGCTGGTGCTCACGTTCATGGCCGTGGCTAGCGGCTTGCAGGACTTTGTGGCGTTGGCCGGCATCCTCGGCCTCGAGGCCGTCCTCGTCGGTGGATTCCTGGTCCGCGCGGATCGCGTGGCCGGCTACCGCGCGACCAAACTGACCGGCGACCCCGTTGCCCTTGTGACAGCGCTCGCGAAGGTCGATCGCAGCCGCGCCGGAGCTTCGCGCTTGCAGCGGATCGCAGCCGCCGCGGGGATCGACAAGCAGCACCTCGCCGGGCTTCTGGCCAGCCAGTCCTCCATCGACGACCACTATACGGTTGAAGCCCGCAAAGGCCGGTCCACGCCCCCGCTGCTATACTAGACCAAGGAGCCAACCCAGCTTGTCTTATAGGGAACATCTGCGCCTGTTTGCGCACATCGGAGCGTTGCCCGCCACCGCCGCCGCTGAAGAAACGCTGATCGGCGGTCAGGCCGTCCTGGAAGGCGTCATGATGCGCGCGCCGCACAGCTATTGCGTCGCGGTACGGATGCCGGCGGGCGGGATGGTGACCGACGAGCGGCCGCTGCCCAGGCTCTCCGAAAAGTATCCCGCCTTCCGCTACCCGATTCTGCGCGGCATCGGAACCCTCGGCCATGCCATGGCCATCGGCATCCGTGCGTTGCAGTTTTCGGCGAAGGCCGTCATCGAGGACTCGCAACCGGACGAGGCCAAGAAGGCAATCCCCGGCTGGGTGATGGGAGTGAACCTGGCGATTTCGCTGGTGTTCTTCCTGTTCCTCTACAAGTTCGTGCCGCTCTACCTGGCCACCGTGCTGGGCAAACCGTTTCCGGCGCTCAAGGGCCGCATCCTTTTCAACCTCACCGATGGCGTCATCCGCATGACCATCTTCGTCTCCTTTCTGTACCTGCTCTCGCTGTGGAAGGACATGCGGCGGCTGTTCGAATACCACGGCGCCGAGCATCGCGTGGTCTTCAATTACGAATCGGGCAAGCCTGTGACGGTGGAAAACGCGCAGTCGTTTTCGACCTTCCATCCGCGCTGCGGCACCAGTTTCCTGCTGGTGGTAATGCTGGTCTCGATTGCCGTGTACACGCTGCTGCCGTTCGATTCCTTCGTGCTGAAACTGGCGGGCCGCATCGTTCTTCTGCCGCTGATCGTCGGGCTGAGTTACGAGGCCATTCGTTATGCCGGCAAGCACCGCCGCGGCCTGATGGCCACGCTGACCACGCCCGGCCTGTGGCTCCAACGCATCACCACCAAGCCTCCCCACGACGACCAGACCGCAGTCGCCATACGGGCCCTGGAAGGCGCCATGGCGTTAGAACAGGAACAGGGCGGACCGCTGGTGGTGGCTTAACTCCCTCGCATGGAATACCTGAACAAGCTGGACCAACTCGAGGCGCGCTACGACGACCTCACGCGCCAAATGGCCGACCCCGCCGTCATCAACGACTCGGACCGCTACCGCAAAACCGCCAAGGCGCATTTCGAGCTGGAAGAGGTGGTGGCGAAGTACCGCGACTGGAAGCGCACCCGCCAGGACCTGGAAGGCGCGCGCGCCATGCTGGCCGAAGCCGACGAGGAGTTGCGCACCATGGCCGCCGACGAAGTGGCGCGCCTCGATCCCGAACTCGCGCGCTTCGAAGTGGAGTTGCAGGATCTGCTGCGGCCCAAGGATCCGAACGACGAAAAGAACGTCGTCCTCGAGATTCGCGCCGGCACCGGCGGCGACGAGGCCACGCTGTTCGCGGCCGAAGTGTTCCGCATGTACTCGCGCTACGCCGAGTCGCAGCATTGGAAGGTGGAAATCACCGGCGTCAGCGAGTCCGCGATGGGCGGGATGAAGGAAGTGATCGCGCTGGTCAGCGGCGTCAAGGTGTACGCGAAGCTGAAGTACGAGAGCGGAGTGCACCGCGTGCAGCGCGTGCCGGTGACCGAACAGCAGGGCCGCGTACATACCTCCGCCATCACGGTGGCCGTGCTGCCCGAAGCCGACGAAGTCGAGGTCCAGGTGGACGCCAAGGACATACGCATCGACACGTTCTGCTCCTCGGGTCCCGGCGGCCAGTCCGTCAATACCACGTACTCGGCCGTGCGCATCACGCACCTGCCCACCGGACTGGTGGTTTCGTGCCAGGACGAAAAGTCGCAGATCAAGAACCGCGCCAAGGGCATGCGTGTGTTGCGCTCGCGGCTCTATGAGCTCGAGATCGCCAAGCAGCGCGCCGAGATCGGCGCCGAGCGCCGCAGCATGGTGGGCAGCGGCGACCGCAGCGAAAAGATCCGCACTTACAACTTCCCGCAGAACCGCCTGACGGACCATCGCATCGGCCTGACGCTCTACCAGCTCGACATGATCATGGAAGGCCGTCTCGATGCGGTGATTGACGCGCTGGTAACCTATTACCGGACGCATGACAATTCAAACGGCGCTGCTGCAGGGGAATAAGCTTCTTGAGGAAGCCGGGATCGCCGTTCCTCGCCTGACCGCCGAAGTGCTGCTGGCGCACGCGCTCGGCTGCGAGCGGCCCTACCTGTACGCCCATCCGGAAGAAGAGCTGGCGCACAACCCCTGGCTGCACTACGGCCGCTACTTGCACGAGCGGCTCGAGGGCAAGCCGACGCAGTACGTCACCGGCCGCCAGGAGTTTTATGGCCGCGAGTTCCGCGTCACGCCCGCCGTTCTGATCCCGCGGCCCGAGACCGAGCACGTGGTGGAAGTGGCGCTGCGCGTCGGCGCGGGCGCGCGGCGTGTGCTCGATATCGGCACAGGTTCGGGTGCGCTCGCGGTGACGATGGCGCTCGAAGCCGGCGTGGAGGCCTGGGCCACGGACATCTCGCCAGCCGCAGCGGCGGTGGCTGCGCAGAACGCCCGGCGCCTCGGCGCGCGCGTCGGGATCGTGGTGTGCGACGTGACCGACGCCATCGCCGCGGGCTCGATGGACCTGATCGTTTCGAACCCGCCCTACGTGCCGGAGCCGCAGCGCGAAGGCCTGCAGCGCGAGGTGCGCGACTGGGAGCCGCCGGTCGCCCTCTTCGCCGGCCAGACCGGCCTCGACATTTACGCCCGCATCGTAGCGGACGCCCCGCGCGTCCTCAAGCCCGGCGGCTGGCTGGTCATGGAACTCGGCTTCGGCACGCTCGACGCGGTGACGCGGCTTCTCAGCGGCTGGGCCGACATTCGTGTCGAGCCGGACTTGGCTGGGATACCGAGAGTGATCGCGGGGCGGCGGCCGCTGTAACACAAGTTGACACAGCCAACCCTCCAGCGCCATCGTGAGGTATGCCCATTCGCAGCAGCATGAATGTCTCGCTGACGCCGGAGCTTGAGCAATTCGTCCAATCGCGCGTCGCTTCCGGCCGGTTCCAAACTGCCAGCGAGGTAGTTCGGGAAGGCCTCCGGCTGCTTGAAGAGCGTGAGTTGGCGCGCGAGATGGCGCTCAAAGAACTCCGGGCCAAGATCCGGCGCGCGGTCGAGCAGGCAGACCGCGGCGACCTTCTTGACGGCGACTCGGTGTTTGAAGAGATCAGACACTTGAGCGCGAGCCGCCGGACGAAGAAAGGGTGAGCGCGCCGCGCTTCGTCCTAACCCCGGAGGCGCGAGAAGATCTTCTGCAGATTTGGAACTATATTGCCGAAGACAGCCTCGACGGTGCGGATCAGGTTCTCACGAGTTTTACGATGCCTTCAAGCGCTTGGCACAGGCGCCGGCAATGGGCCATCATCGCCTGGACCTAGCCGACTGCCGACACCGATTCTGGAACGTCTACTCTTACGTGATGCATGGAGCGCGGCATCTCGAGGCGTTCCTGCAATCCAGAATCGGCGACGGGCAGGAGCCGACAGTCTAGCGCGGCTTTGCCGAGAGCTTGAGGGTCTTGCGGACGCGCGCAAACGGTTCGCCTGCCGCAATGCCGCTGGCGTCGCCCTCGTCAATGGCGGTACGCAGCGCCGCAAGCTTCGCCTGGAATTGCTGCTCCTCTCTCTCCAGCGTCCGGAGCGCGGCGCGCACCACCTCGCTGGCGTTTTCGTAGCGGCCGGTCGCGACCTTCTCCAGCACGAAACGGTCCAGTTCGTCTGTCAGATTGACGTTGCGGGTGGGCACGAAGCCATCGTAGCACTGCTGGCAAAGATTGCCAACGGAGCTCCATCCCCCTTGCGCCCGATATTCTCCTTGATATATCGTGAGATATATCATGAGCAAGCAATTCTGGGCTTTCTCGGGCGCCTTTCCCTGGGCTGGCCTCGCCTTCGGCCGCCACGGGCGCTTCTTCGAAGCCGGCGAGGTCCGCCTCGCCATCCTGTCGCTGCTCGCCGAAGGCCGCAAGCACGGCTACCAGCTCATGAAGGAGATGAAGGACCGCTCCAGCGGCATGTACAGCGCCAGCGCCGGCACCGTCTATCCCACCTTGCAGCAACTGGAAGACGAGGGCCTCATCGAAGCCGCCCAGGCCGGCGGAAAGCGGGTCTACAACCTGACCGCGGCCGGCCGGAAAGAGCTCAAGAAGGACCCCGAAATCGTCCGCCAGATCTGGGAACGCGCCGAACGCTGCGGCGACTGGGGACAGTTCAACGGGCCCGACGCCCTGATGCTCTACGGCCCGCTGGCCGCCCTGATGCGCGCCAGCCTGCAGGCGGCCGGGCGAGCCAGCAGCAATGACGTCCGCGCGATCCTCGACCGCGCGCTACACGAGATCGAGGAGCTCTGAGCAACTCGGAGGAACCGGGATGGCCATCGGCATTCGCATTGAGAATCTGCGCAAGATCTACAACACGCCACCGCCCAGCGCGGCGCGCGGAGCCGCCTTCTCCTTCTCCTGGCAGCGCCCGTCGCGCGCGGAGAAGGACAAGACCAAGAAGAAGTTCGAACTGGTGGCCGTGGACGGCATCTCCTTCGAGATCCATCCCGGCGAGGTCTTCGGCCTGCTCGGCCCGAACGGCGCCGGCAAATCGACCACCATCGGCATCCTCACCACCCGCACCAAGCCCACCTCCGGCCGCGCCTTCATCGGCGAGTTCGACGTCTGGCAGGAGCAGGTGAAGGCCAAGCGCCTGATCGGCGTGGTGCCGCAGCGGCCCAATCTGGATTTCGCCCTGACGGCGCGCGAAGTGCTGCTGTTCCACGGCGCGTATTTCGGCCAGAGCACGCGGGAGCGCGAGCGCCGCACCAACGAGCTGCTCGAAACCTTCAAGCTCACCGACCGCGCCGACCACATGGTCCGCACGTTTTCCGGCGGCATGATGCAGCGCCTTTCCATCGCGCGCGCCATGATGCACGATCCCGAGGTGCTGTTCCTCGACGAGCCCTCGGCCGGCCTCGATCCGCAAACGCGCCTGCTGCTGTGGGAGACCATCCGCGCCTATCACCAGCTCGGCAAGACCATCGTCCTGACCACGCACTACATGGACGAAGCCGACGCGCTCGCGGACCGCCTCGCCATCATCGACCACGGCCGCATCATCGCGCAGGGCACGCCGCAGGAGCTGAAATCGGCCATTCCCGGCGGCTACCTGCTGCGCCTCCGTCTCGATACTGTGCCGGACGGCCTGCTGGCGGAATTCGAGAAGCTGCCCGGCGTCAGCGAAGTGCGCGCGGCGGACCACACCGCGGCAGACATCTACGCCGATCGTGGCGGTCCGTTGATCGCCGCCATCGTCAGCGCCACCCAGGCCGCGGGCGTCGAACTGCGCGACGTCCACATCGAGGAGCCCAGCCTCGAAACATTGTTCCTGCATCACACCGGAAGGAGTTTGCGCGATTGAACTGGAAAACTTTTTACGCCCTCCTGTCGCGCGACGGCCAAGTGGCCCGGCGCAACCTGATCCCAACGCTGGTGCAGAACCTGCTCCAGCCGCTGCTTCTGACCTTCGTGTTTGGCCGCGTCCTCACCACCAGCGGCATGATGCCGGTGGCGTATAAAAGCATGCTGCTGCCGGGCATCATGGCCATCAGCATGGTGCTGGCCGGAGTCCAGGCCGTAGCGATGCCGCTGATCGCCGAGTTTCAGTTCACGCGTGAAATCGAAGACCGGCTGCTGGCGCCGATCGAGACGGGCTGGCTGGCGGTGGAGAAAGTTGTCGCCGGCATGATCCAGGCGCTGGTGGCCGGACTCGTCGTGATTCCGGCGGCGTGGCTGACCCTGGGATCGGGCGTCACCATCAGCTTCGCCCACCCGCTCGAATTCGCTGTCATGTGCCTGCTTGTCGCCGGATTCGCCTCCGCGGGCGGCCTGCTGCTCGGCTGTAGCGTGGGCCAGACGCAGATCGGCCTGATGTTCAGCCTGGTGCTGGCGCCGATGATGATGTTCGGCTGCGCGTATTATTCCTGGGCCCAGCTCAAATCGTTTCCCGTTCTGCAGTACGCGGTGCTGATCAACCCGCTGGTTTACGCCAGCGAAGGACTGCGTGGCATCCTCGTGCCTGACAAACCGCACATGAACGTGTTCGTGGTCTTCGGCGCGCTCGCGGTGATCGACGTCGTCCTGATGGTCGGCGGCCTCAAGAAGTTCGAGAGCAAAGCGGTTTCGTAACAGCGCCCGAGGGATTGTCACCAACGTCTGTTTCGTGTACGCTGACGGCATGCCGGGTCAACAGTCGCCAAGCCTGCAAGAACTTGTTCGGAAGCACAACATCGTTCTAGCTCCCATCGCCGCATTCGACTTGGATTCGGGGATGGTTCTGAGGTTTGAGGAGAAGCTAAGAATCGTGATTTCGGTTGCCTATGAAAACACCGAATCCGGCCCCATGGTGATCGTTGAGAGCGTTGACGGACTTCAGGAATTCGCCAGCTCCGCACAACTCGACGTCTGGCACGTCAACGGCAAGCCATTCATTGTGGATGTGCCCCCCGAAGACATCGGCAAGTACATTCCAGGTGCCAGCGGAGGTGCCTCTTCCCCGCCCGCCCACGATGCCGCAGGGATCGTACCTGTCTGGCGCGGACCGAGACGGCACGACTGACGCGAGACCGGGTCTGCCATGCGCACCATCTTCCACCTCGACATGGACGCCTTCTTCGTCTCCGTGGAAGAACTGTTCGACCCCACCCTCAAAGGCAAGCCCGTCGTGGTCGGAGGCCGCCCCAACGAGCGCGGCGTCGTCTCCGCCGCCTCCTACGCGGCCCGCAAGTTCGGCGTACACTCCGCCATGCCGCTGCGCACCGCGTACAAAGCCTGCCCACAGGCCATCTTCGTCGACGGCCATCCCGAGCGCTACCGCGACTACTCCGAGAAAGTCTTCGAAGTGCTGAACACCTTCTCGCCGCGCGTCGAAATGGCATCCATCGACGAGGCCTACCTCGAGATGACCGGCACCGAGCGCTTGCACGGCCCGCCCATCCGCGCCGCCCACCTGCTCCACCAGCGCGTCAAGGAAAAGACCGCGCTCAACTGCTCCATCGGCATCTCCACTGCCCGCATGGTCGCCAAGGTGGCCTCCGACCAGGCCAAGCCCAACGGCGTTCTGTGGATCGTGCCCGGCGCCGAGGCCGCGTTCCTCGCGCCCCTCGACGTGCGGCGGATTCCGGGCGTCGGCAAGGTCACCGAATCGCACCTGCACGCCCTGGGCATCCGCAAGGTCGGCGACCTCGCCCGCCTCGACGAGGCTTTCCTCGAACAGCGGTTCGGCAAGTGGGGACTGGCGCTCGCCGGCAAGTCGAAGGGCATGGACGCAGGCGGCTGGTTCGATACCGAGGTTGGCGCGGAGGAGGACCCCAAGTCGATCAGCCACGAGCACACCTTCGACGTGGACACCGCCGACGCCGGCGT
>DATNLV010000480.1:0-5953 GCA_035602665.1 Bryobacteraceae bacterium
CGATGAGCCGGCGCAGCGTGGCCCACATCGTTTCGCGAGCCTGGACATCGAGGCCCACGGTGGGTTCGTCGAGGAACAGCAGCTTCGGCCGCCCGCATACCGCCATGGCAAACTGCACCTGGCGCTTCTGCCCGTTGGACAGCTTTCCGTAAAAGCGGCGCGCCAGCGGGGTGATGTGAGCCATCTCCATCACCAATTCGGGCCGCGCCGGGTCCGGGTAATAACTGGCCACCAGGTCGATCTGCTCGCGCACGCGCAGATCCGCCGCCGGGTTCACCTCCTGCATCATCACGCCGATCCTGCGCCGTGGTTCCACCCGGAGAGGCGACTGGCCAAACAAGCGCGCCGTCCCTTGTTCCGGTTGCAGCAGGCCGAGCATCAGGGAGATCGCGGTGGTCTTCCCCGCGCCGTTCGGCCCTAGAAGCGCCAGTAGCTCGCCCGGGCGCACTTCGAGGTCGAGCCCGTCCAGCGCCACAACGGTCCCGAACCGTTTGGTAGCGCCCTTCAGTTCCGCCAGGTTGTTGTTGTCGATGGTCATGGTTTGCCTCCTGCGGCTTCGATCCGCGGCGCGGGTACGTTGAATCCCCAGATGTGCAGAATCAGTCCCGTCGCGCGGCCCTGGCCGTCGGTCTGGAAAGTAACCTGAATGTCGTCCGTCTCCTGAATGAAGTAGTCCCGCTCGCTCTCCGGGTGAAGACGGAATCTCGGCGCCGCGGGCAACTGGATCCGCAGCGTGTCGCCCTCTCGCGTGACCGTGTAGTCCCAGTCGGGCGAGGGCCGGTACCGGCCGGCGTAGTTATCGAACAGCTTCGGATCGACCGCGACCTCTTTGTGAACCTTCACCGCGTGCGGCTTGTCGAGAGGCATGCTTGGACGCAGCAGGTGGCGGGCGATATCGTCCACCGAGTTAGCCGCGTTCGAAAGCACCACCACCCCGGTGCGAGTCTTCGGATCGTAAGCCAGGCTGCTCGCGAAGCCGAACGTTCCTCCGCCGTGAATGAAAAACTGCTCGTCGCCTTTCCCGATGACGAACCAGCCCAGCGCCTGGTCGAGCATGTAGAGACGGTTGGGGCGCTTCGTCTCGGGCATGGCGGCCATCGCTGGCGCGAGCGGCGATTTCACCGCGCCCGTGAAGGCGGCCAGAAGCGTGAGAAGATCGTTCGCGCTCGATCGCAGCGAGCCCGCGCCCGCGAGCGCCGGCAGGTCCCATACCGGCGCCGGTTCGAGGCGCTGATCGTGCCCGGCAGCGAGCCTGGCCTGAAAGCGCGGCGGCAGCGCGATCCCGGTGCTCTCCATCCCTAGCGGGCCAGTGATGCGTGCGCGGACCAGCGACTCGTAGTCCATGCCCGCGCGGCGCGCCAACGCCAGCCCGAGCAGACCGCCGCCCGTGTTCGAGTATTCCCAACGAGTGCCGGGCTCGCGCGGGAGCTCATAGGTGGCCAGGAACTGGTAGAGCTGCTCCACCCTGTACTTGCCGTACGCGGCGCGGTCTTCGACCGGCGGAAAGTTCGCCGGGAAGAATGGCAGTCCGGAGGTGTGAGTGGCCAGATCCGCGAGCGTGATCTTATGCCCGTTCGTCCCGGCCGGCAAGTACTTCGCCACCGGGTCCGCCAGCGCCACCTCGCCGCGCACAACCATGTCGGCGAGCAGCAGCGACGTGAACACCTTGGTCACCGAGCCGATCTCGAAGACGGTGTCCCCATCGACCGCCGCTGGGTAGGCGATAACGCGCCGCCCCTGCGGCGTAACGATTCCGACCACGATCCCCGAGCTCTTGTGCTGCACATCGATGCGATCCACCAGGATCTGGCGAATCTCGGCGTCCGTCGCCTGAGCCATCGCCAGTCTCGCGATCAGAACCACAGCGGCAATTCCGAGTGCGTGTCTCATCAAAAACAGTTTGAGGCCTGTGCCGCTCTCGTGGAAAGTGGATTTTGACCAAAAGGCCGAACCGCTGGACCAACCGCCTTATGGCTTTGTGCCACATACTTTTTGCCGTGGGGCGGACCCCCTGGTCCGCGGCCGACGCCCACGTCGGCCCATTCGTCGTACCGATCAGACTGATCATCAGCGAGCAAGCGGGTCCAGGGGGACCCGAGCGGACCAGGGGGTCCGCCCCACACTCCAATCCACAATCCCCGGTTTCGGAAGAAGTATGCGGCATTGCGCTGAAGCCTGCGCCACGGGCCCTGCCTAGAACGGATTCTCCGCCAGCGCTCTCAACTTCGCGTTATACGCCCGCCCGGATTGCAGCCGGACGCCGTTGGCCAGCGTGATCGCGTACTCACCGTGCAGCACGGGTTGAAGCTCTTTGATCCGCTGCACGTTCACGATCACCGATCGATGGATGCGCACGAACGTCTCCGGGTCGAGAGATTTCTCCAGCGTGTTCATCGTCACGTGAATCAGGTGGCCCGCGCGCCCGGCGTGCAGTTGAACGTAGTTCTCCGCGGCTTCGATCCAGTCGATCTCGTTGACGTCCACGAAGACCGTCTTGCCCGCGGACCGCACCGCCAACCGCTTCAGGTACCGCGGCGGCGAAGCGATGGTCTCGAGAAGAGAGAGGATCTGCCGGCTCGCTCCCTCGCCGGGTTTCGCGTCCAGCCGCTCTTTCGCCCGCGCCAGCGCTTGCCGGAACCGTTCCCCGGTCACCGGCTTGAGCAGGTAGTCGATGGCGTTGATCTCGAACGCCTGAATGGCGTACCGGTCGTGCGCGGTGACGAAGACCACGGAGGGCATGCGTTCCGCGCCCACCTCCGCGACCACGCCGAAGCCGTCCATCTCGGGCATCTGCACGTCCAGAAACACGAGGTCCGGCCGGAGAGTGCGAATCGCCGCCACCGCCTCGCGGCCGTCCTTGGCCTCGTGAATGGCCGCGACCTCGGCGTCCTCGGCCAGCAGCATGCGCAGGCCTTCCCGCGCCAGCGGCTCGTCATCAACAATCAGCGTCGTGATGCGCATGAACTTCCATCGCGTTCGTTTCCGAAGCACCGGGCGCCTCGTGGTATGGGACCACCATGACCGCCACAGCCCCACCCTGAGCGCCGTTCTCCACCGTCAGCCGCGCCGCATCGCCATACAGCCGGTGCAGGCGCGCCCGCGTGTTCGCCAGCCCGATTCCGCGGCCCTGCATCGACTCAGGGGGCGGCAGTCCTGGCCCATCATCCTCTACTTTGATCTCGACCATCCCTTCGACGCGCGTGGCGCTGATCCGCAACCGTCCCGCGGCCGAGCGCCGGCCGATGCCGTGGCGTATGGCATTCTCGACGATTGGCTGCAGCCCCATATGCGGCACCGCCGCGTCGAGCACCGCCGGATCGACGGCGATCTCAACCTTCAGGCGGTCCTGAAAGCGGACCTGCTCGATCGAAAGATATAGTTCCAGGTACTCTAGTTCGCGGCGAAGCGGCACTTCGTGCGCCTCCACATCTTCGAGAACGCAGCGCAACAGATCGCTGAGGCGGCCCACCATTTCCTCGGCCTGCGGCCCCTTCTGCTGCCGCACCAGCACCATGATGGCGTTCAGAGTGTTGAACAGGAAGTGCGGCTGCAGCTGCATCTTCAGCGCGCTGAGCTGCGCCCGCGCGAGCTGCGTCTTCATCTCTGAAGCGTCCAGTTCCAGCTTCAACGCCTGCCGCTCGCGCTCCTGATACCGGTGGTAGTAACGGAATCCGGCCTGCGCGCCCAGAATCGTCCAGTAAGTGATCACAGCCTGATGGAACCCGATGATCACGAGAAAGGCCAGGGTCGACACGAAGTCCTTCATGATCGTCGGGAAGATTTTCATCTGAGCCAGAATCGCGGCCTCGACTACGAGCTGAACGATCGAGACGACCACGCTGAGCGGCAGGTGAAGCGCGGTCCTGCGCAGCCAGTACTGGCGTGAAAACGGGAAGCGCCGTCCGAGCCAGAGGATCACCGGGGTCAGCAAACCCCATATGTAAACGCCCACTAGCCAGGACGCCAGGTAGTGCGACGCCGGCGTGGGTTCCCGCGTGGCGAACTTCTGCATCAGGCTTTGCGTGAAGAAGAAGAGGGCGACCGCGGTCCACCCGGCAAAAGCCGCGGCGTAGTTTCTCAGCCGCCGTTTGGCCACACTTTGCATCTGACCCGACAGCTTACCGCAATGCAACCGTCATAGGGTGCGCCGATTGACGAACCGGTCTGACGGAGTGGTCAACCGGCCTCAGGCTTCGGCCGCTTCGGGTAGCTTCAGTTCCCTGGCCTGCCGCCAGAGGCGCTCCAGGCCATAGAACTCCCGCGCGGCCGGGGAGAAGACGTGCACGATGAAGTCGCCGTAGTCCACCAGGACCCACTCGGCCTTGTCGTATCCCTCGATGCCCAGGGGCAGCTCGCCGGCCCGCTTGAGCTCGAGCTGGACACCATCGCAGATGGCCTGGATCTGGCGCGCGTTGGCGCCCGAGCAGATGACGAAGAAGTCCGTGAACGTGCTGACCTCCCGCAGGTCGAAGACGCGGACTTCGGCGGCTTTCTTGGATTCGGCGGCGCGGACCGCCATCATGGGCGCGGCGGCGGCGTCGCGGGTTGGCGTAGGTTCTTCGCTCTTACTTCGCAATCAACTCCTCTGCCTCATCGTACTACAATCAAGAATCGCTCCAGACCCATCATGACAGAGTCTCCGACACGTATTCTCGTACCCGCTGAGCGCATCCAGGCCCGCATTCGCGAACTGGGCGCCGCCATCGACAAGGACTATCCCAACGGCGTGCTGCTGGTGGCCATCCTCAAGGGCGCCTGCTTCTTCCTGGCGGACCTGGCGCGCGCCATCACCCGACCCGTGCGCATCGATTTCATCGGCATCTCCAGCTACGGCAAGGGCAAGACCAGCTCCGGCGAAGTCAAGCTCACCAAGGATCTCGATTCCACCATCGATGGCCTCGACGTCCTGGTGGTCGAGGACATCATCGATAGCGGCATCACCCTGAGCTACCTGGTCAGCGTTCTCGAACAGAGAAAGCCCCGCTCGTTGCGCATCGTAGCGCTCCTCGACAAGCCGGACCGCCGCGTGCGCCCGGTGGACGTCGCCTACGTCGGCTTCCAGATCCCCGACGAGTTCGTGGTCGGCTACGGCCTCGACTACGCCGAGCTATATCGCAACCTGGCCGACATCTGCGTGCTCGAGGTGCCCCCCGGTCCCGTGGTACGGTGAAGGCATAGGGGGGCAGATGCAATACCGCACTCTTGGATCTTCGGGCCTTCGTGTCTCCGCGATCGGGCTTGGCTGCATGGGGATGTCCGAGTTCTACGGCCAGCGCGACGACCGCGAATCCATCGCCACCATTCACCGCGCCATCGAGCTCAGCGTGAACTTCCTCGACACGGCCGACGTCTACGGCCCGGAGACGAACGAACAGCTGGTCGGGCAGGCCATCCACGACCGCCGCGACCGCGTGGTGCTGGCCACGAAGTTCGGCATCGTACGCACCGGCGACCCGCGATTCCGCGGTGTGAACGGCCGCCCCGAATACGTCCGCCAGGCCTGCGAGGCGAGCCTGGAGCGCCTGGGCGTGGATACCATCGACCTCTACTACCAACACCGCGTTGATCCGGACGTGCCCATCGAGGAGACGGTGGGCGCCATGGCAAGCCTGGTGGCCGAGGGCAAGGTGCGCTTCCTGGGGCTTTCCGAGGCGGCGCCCGAAACCATCCGCCGCGCCGCCGCCGTGCATCCCATCACGGCGCTCCAGACGGAATACTCGCTTTGGAGCCGCGATCCGGAGGACGAAGTCCTGCCCACCTGCCGCCAGCTCGGCATCGCGTTCGTGGCCTACAGTCCGCTCGGCCGCGGCTTCCTCAGCGGCAAGATCAAAAGCGCCGAAGACCTGTGGCCCGACGATTTCCGGCTCACTTCGCCGCGCTTCCAGGGGGACAATTTCCAGCGCAACCTCGACGTGGTCGAGCGCGTGCACGCCATCGCCGCGGCGAAGTCGGT
>DATNLV010000481.1:0-5141 GCA_035602665.1 Bryobacteraceae bacterium
CACGTGATTCCATGCATAAAACTCTATGCACCGCCTGCATCTGTCCAAACCCAAAGGGCTTGCCGAAATGGTCTGCGCTTATCGAACTCTCAGGAGGTGCTCGTTACCCAGGCACGACGCGTGCATAATCTAGGTGTCAGCTTTCAGCCTGAGAAAGCGGCGCCGGGTTGACGGCTGACGGCTATTCCTTGACCGCGGCGAAGACGCGATAGGTGTGCGGGGGGATCGACGCTTCGAAGAGCATGCTGTTGCCGCGCGCCTGGCCGGTCAGCACCTGCCCGCTGCGGAGGTCGCGCAGCTTGGTCATGCGCGCGTCGGTCACGATGGTCACCTGACTGCCCTGCGGCTGGAACGACTCGACGATGAACGAATCGTTGTCGTAGAGGAACAGCGCCACCTGCGCGGGGCTCTCGACGCGCACGGGAAGGTCCTTCATCAGCACTTCCCTGATCCGCGTCAACGCGCCCTGCGGCAGCCGGTAAAGGTCGCCGAAGTTATCCGGGATGGTGAGCACATAGAGGTGGCCAGTCGAGTATCCGGCATCGAGCAGAATGGGGAAGCCCTTGCCGGCGCTGAGAGCGGAGACGAGTTCCCAGGCGTCGTTGGTGGGATAGCGGATCTGGGGCACCAGGATCGGCGCATCCGCATGCCAGATCGACGGGCGCCACGGCTGCCAGAAATCGCTGGCGGCAACTTTCTTTTCCGTACACTCGATCTCGGCGATATTCTCGATTCCTTTGCCCTGAAGCGCCTTCAGCAGCCCCGAGGTTATAACAACGTTCTTGCCGGCCTGTAACTGGCTTTCGATCTTGCCGACAATATCGGGATCGAACTTAGCGGATTCCGTCAGCAGGATGGTCTTCTCCTGCGCGGGAAAGACAGGCGTGAGCTCGATGGGAATGCCGAGCATACCTAGATAGGTGTGCAGGAAGTCCTCGCCTGAGGACTGGAACGGCTTATAAGACTTGATGCCGGCGGGCTTGCCCAGCTTGCCGATGAAGCCATCGACGGTATCGAAGACGTAGCCGGCAACGCGCCCCAGCATGGTGTCCTGCCGCTCGGCGCCATCCTCGCTTCGGACGGGCTCCAGAAGCGACCGGAAATCGAACAGCGTAATCTCGGGCGCCTTGGCGAACAGCGTCAGCCAGAGCTGCTCGCCATAACGGTCCAGCGTTCCACGCGCGAACGGATCCACCCAGCCACCGCCGTTGCCACCGGGCTTGATGTTCTCGAAATAGCGGAAGATCGAGTAACTTTCGTAGGGCTGTAAGTGCTGGTCCGAGAAATCGGGATCGCGGGTCTCCGTGCCGGTGTAAATACCGTCGAATATCTTCGGCTCCTTCTCCAGGTCGAAGCCCAGGTACGGAAAATGCTCGTACCAATTCGGAAACTTGATGACGAACTTGACTTTCGGGTTAACTGCCTTGGCGGGCCCGACCACCAGGTTGCGCGCGGCGTCGTCCATTTGCTCCAGACGGAACTGGCTCCAGCTCCTGGAACCCTTGGCGCGAATGCAGGCGTCGCACTTACAGTTGGTGAAGAAGAAATCGTCGAGGATGATCTCGTCAAAGTGGCGAGCGGTGAGTTCGACGATCTCTTTGGCCTTCTGGCGCAGCGCGGGATCGGAATAGCAGAACGTCTTGAAGCGGTCCCGCTCGTTCTGGGTGAAGGTGATGCCGCCGGCGGTGCGGATTCCCCGGGCGGCGAAGAAGCGCTTCGCCTGCTCGATGGTTTCCTCGTCGGGCATCACGAAATCACGATGCGTTTCGATGTAGACCTTGCCCACCCGGACCTGCTTCTCGATAGCGTTCCACCGCTCGTCGAGCCAGGCCTGGTCCTTCATCTGCCGGACCTCATAGGCGCGGGCGTAAACCGAAACCGTGAAGTTCTTGTAGCCCCCGTCAGCGGCAGCGGAAGAGCCGGCCAGCACGGACAGCAGCGCGGCGCTTGGAATAGCGTTGTGCATTTTCATTCAGGCTTCTGATTTTATCGCTCCCGTGCGTGGCGGCGGGGAGGGCGGGGCTGAAGCCTCGCGCGGGCTCAAGCCCGCCCCCCACGGCCCGGTTTTGTCCGCCCACCTTAGCTCTCCGGTCCTGTATCTACCCTAGTACAGCAACCGCTAGTAAATAAGGGACTTAAGGGATATTCTGAAGTCGACACAGGACATTCAATGCTAAAGAAACTAGTCGCTCTCGCAACCCTGGCCGCCTCGCTCTCGTTCGCCGCCGGCGGCCTGGTTCCATCCACCAACCCCACCAACAAACCTTCTTCCAAGAAGCTCTGGTGGGTCAGCGTCGCCGCGCTCGCCGGCGCCTCGGTCCTCGACGCCCGCTCCAGCTGGGGCCGTCACGAACTGAATCCGCTGCTTCAGGGCCCGAACGGCCAATTCAGCGCCCGCAGCGTCGAAATCAAGTCCGCTATCGTGGGCGTCGGCCTGGCCTTTCAGTGGGTCGCCCTGCGCCACCACAGCCAGAAAGCCGAAAAGCCGCTCGCCATCGTGAACCTGGCCGCCGCCGGCCTGACCACGGGCGCGGCCGTCCACAACCTGCGTTGATTCCCCGCAAGCCGACAGCCCGCTTTTCTCACCACGGTCTGCGCTCCCGATGAGAAAAGCGGGCTTACGTTCGCGGGCCGCCAAACGGTCCGCGGACCTCTTCCATCCGCACGGCCAGTCAGGCGATCCGCTTCAGCACCAACTCCGGGAGACCGAGACCGAGCGCAACGCCGTAGGCATAGTCGATCCAGAAGAACCTGGCCAGGTTCGCGGCATAAATCACAACTACCAGCGGGAGCGACATCATCGCCAGCACGTTGCCCTGCCGGGCTCCCACCTTGGCCGCGCGCCAGAGGTTCTGGGCGTCCCCGGTCGACGGGAACGCGTGCATGCCGATCGAGACTCCCAGCCAGAGAAAGAAGTAGGAAACCAGATCCTGTTGGCCGAACATGCTCACCGGAACCGAGGCCGGCAGGCAGAACACGACGCACAGCAGCGAGTTCACGATGAACGGCCCCACAGCGACCAGGAACAGGGAGTTGAAGTCATTGACCCTCTCGTGGCTGACATAGCCGCAAGGGTTGCCCAGCCGGAAGAAGCAGGCGTCGAAAACAGCCACACCGCGCAAGCGGCAGAACAACATGTGCGCCGCCTCGTGCACGATGACACCCGGGAACGTCAGCAGCGCGATCAGAATGCCGGGAATCATTTTGGCCCAGCTCCTCTCCTCCATCCGTTCGGGAACAGCTTCTTGAACTCGGCTGGGCTCAGGATTTGCCGCGTCGCAAGGCGGTGCTCCAGGCGGTCGGTGATGTCGGCCACCTCTGCGGTCGCGCCGAGCTTGGTTGCGGCCTCCAGGTTTTGCAGAGCGAAGTCTTTGAACTGCCGCTGCCCGGTGAGTGCGTACTTGCAGGCATACGCGGAAGCCAGCGCTGCAGCGCCGTCGAAGGTCCCAGGCTTCCGGGCCGCGATGGCCTGGGCTTTCAGAAGCATGGCATCGTAGTCCTTACGATCGAAGGCCGCACCGTACCGTGCCCGCTCCAGAAGATCGCCCGCAAAGGTCACGTCCCGGTGGCGGGAAACGTAGCTCTCCAGCAGCGGAACCGCGTCCGCGTCTCTGTCCTGCTGGATGAACACGATGCCCTGAAAAAAAGAGCCTGCGTCGCCGAACTCCGCCGCCTCCGGCACTCTGCGCGCTGCGTCCTGCATCAAGCGCGCGGCGGTTGCGAAGTCGCCTGCTTGCGCGGCCCGCGTGGACCGCACCGAGTTCCGGTACGCCTCGATGAACCGCCAGTTAAGGGCGAAGGCAAACATCGCCAGCGCCAGCAGCAGAGCGAAGCTGCCCTTCACCCAACCCGGGAAGGGGCGATGCAGCACTTTCTCCCGGCACGCCTCACAGACCGGCAGCCCACTGGCAAGCTTGCCCAGAACCGAGCTGCCATAGTCTGTTCCGCAGAGAGTGCACATGGTGGGATCGAAGTTCCTGGCAAGGTCTCGCGGATCCCCGGTGGCCTCCGGGTCCGCGGCCGCGCATGTTCCGCACAGGACGCGAGCTGCAACCAGGAACGTCCCGTTCATGGGCAGTGACTTGTGACAACTGCTGCACTCGGTCTGGGTCATGACCTGCCGTTCTCCCCCGGCAGCATATCACAAGCGCCAGAACACGCGGTCAGCACGGTCCGCGAGCCTCTTCCATCCGCACGGCCAGTTCCAGCAGCAACTCCTCCCCGTACGGCGCGGCTACAAGCTGAACGCCCACGGGCAGGCCCTCCTCCGTGTGGCCGAAGGGAATGACCAGCGCAGGCAGTCCGAGCAGGTTCGAGAAGGTCAGCGGCATCATGGCCTCGAACAGGCCGATCTCTTTTTCGCCGACTTGCCAGCGGCGCGAGCGGTGCGGGAAAGCGGCCACCCCGCAGGCCGGCAACAGCAGCACCGGGAAAGCGCGCATCTGCCGGAGCAGCGCCGCCCGCATGGCATCCCGCGCGCCCAGATTCTCCACCACCTCCACGAAGGTGGGCGCGGGCTTCTCGAGCGCCATCGCTACCAGTTCCATGCCGGTCCAATGGACGTCCTTTTCGCGGCCGGCGATCATTTGTTTGATGAACGGCGCCGCAACTTCGCCGAAGAAGAACCACCACAGGTTGGGAGCGCGCTCGATCCCCCGCGGCTCAAATGGCTCGACCGCAAAGCCGAGATCTTCCAGCACACGGCCGGCCTCCGCCACCGCAGCCTGAATCGGCGCCGCGACCGGCACGCGGTTGAAGCGTTCCATCAGTCCTATCCGCAAGCCCGTCAGTTCCGGCCTCCGCACCGGCACGGGAGCCGAGAACGGGTCCTGATCGTCGTGACCCGCCGTGATTTCGAACAGCAGCCGCACGTCCTGGGCCGTGCGAGCCATCGGCCCGCCCACGCCCAGAAGACCGCCGGGATGGGCAATGAGTGGGAAGTGCCCGGTGGCCGGCACGCGCCCCGGCGTCGGCTTCAGCCCCGCGATGCCGCAAAAGTGCGCCGGCACGCGGATGGAGCCGCCGCCGTCGCTGCCCATCCCGCCCGGCGAGCAGAACGCAGCGATCGCCGCCGCCTCGCCCCCACTCGATCCGCCGGAGGTGCGCGCGAGGTCCCACGGGTTGTTGGTGCGGCCGGTGAT
>DATNLV010000482.1:0-5549 GCA_035602665.1 Bryobacteraceae bacterium
CATCCGGATCGTGCGTCACCACGATCATGGTGATCCCCTTTTCGTGGTTAAGCCGTTGGAAGATCGCCATGATCTCGATGCTGGTCCTCGAGTCCAGGGCTCCGGTCGGCTCGTCCGCCAGGATAATGCTGGGATCGTTCACCAGCGACCGCGCGATGGCCACGCGCTGCTGCTGGCCGCCGGAAAGCTGGCTCGGCTGATGGTCCTCGCGTCCGGCCAGGCCAACCGCGAGCAGAGCCTTTATGGCCCGCTCGTGCCGCTCCTTGGCGGGAGTGTCGGTATACATCAGCGGCAGTTCGACATTCTCCGTCGCGCTGGTCCGCGCCAGCAGGTTGAACTGCTGGAATACGAACCCGATCTTCTTGTTCCGGATCTCCGCGAGTTCGTCGCGATCGAGTTCCGGGACGCTGATTCCGTCCAGTTTGTAACTTCCGGACGTGGGCTTGTCGAGACACCCGAGGATATTCATGAGCGTGGATTTGCCGGAGCCGGATGGCCCCATGATGGAGACAAAATCGCCCTGTTCGATCTCGAACGAAATCCCCTTCAGCACATGCACCGGCACCTGGCCGAGCCTGTAATCCTTCACGAGATCTTTGATTTCGATTACGGATGCCATTCCGCTCGCCTAGAATCCCGGCCCTCTGCCGCCCTTGGCGCCGCTCTGGGAAACGGGGCTGCCGCCCGAAGCCGGCGCGGCGGTGGCCAGCACCGCGGTAATGGTGTTGTCGCCGTCCTTCAGGTTGCCCGTCAGAACCTCCGTATTCGTTCCGTCGGTTTCGCCTGTAGTCAGCACGACGCGCTGCGGCTTGTTGTTCGGGTCCAGGATCCAGACGGCTTTCTCCGGCGCCGCGCCTTTGCGTGAGCCCGTCGCGGGAGCGGGCGCTGTCGTCTCGGACGCCGGGTGATAACGCAATGCGGCGTTAGAAACCTTCAGCACGTTCAGGCGCTGATTGACCAGGATCTTCACATTCGCGGTCATGCCGGGAAACAGCTTGAGGTCCGGATTCGAGACGCCGATCACCGCGTCGTAGGTGATGACATTCGCGACGTTGATGGGCGCCTTTCGGATCGAGGTCACGTTGCCCGTGAACACCTGCGTGGGATACGCATCCACCGTGAAGCTCGCCGACTGGTTCACGCGCACGCGTCCCACGTCGGCTTCCGATACGTTGGTATCCACCTGCATTTTCGTCAGGTCCTGAGCGATCAGAAACAGCGTGGGAGCCGCCAGGCTCGCGGCAACGGTCTGTCCGACATCGACGTTCCGCGACACCACAACGCCATCCACCGGCGCCTTGATGTTCGTATGATCCAGGTCAATCTGAGTCGATTCGAGCGCCGCGGCGAACTGCTTCACCTGCGCCTGGTTGGCGGTCAGCAGCGAATTCGCCACATTCAACTGCGCCTTTGCAACCTTCACGCTGTCTTCGACCGCGTGCTGCTGGGCCACCAGCGCGTCGTGATCCGCCACCGCCGACGAGTAAGTGGTCTGAGCAGTTTCAAGGTCCTCTTTCGCGTCCGCGCCCTGCTTGACCATGATCACGCGCCGGTCCACCTTGACCTTGGCGTCTTCGGTGACCGCTTGCGCTTTCACGACATTCGCCTGCGCGGCCGCCAGAGCGGAGTTCGCCGCCTGAATGCCCGCCAGCGCCTGCTGGACCACCGCCTGGGTATTGGCTACGGCGGCCCGCGCCGACTCGACGTTGGCTGTTGCTTGATCGACCTTGGCCTGGAAAGGAGCGGGATCGAGCCGCGCGACCAACTCGCCCTTGGTCACCTTGGTGTTGAAATCGGCGAACAGGGCCAAAATGATGCCCGACACCTGCGAGCCCACCGTGACGGTTACAACCGCGTTCGGGTTGCCGGTGGCCGAGATGGTGACATTGATGTCACCGTGGTCGACGGCCGCCGTGCGGTAGTGAACGGAGCCCGATCCTCTGAGCAGAGCCCACGTCCCCACCCCTACGGCAACGCAAGCCCCCGCGACGACGATGAGAATGGTTCTCCGCTGCATGTGCATGTGGGGCCCTCCGGCCGTAACACCCGCTGCCAACTACGCCGCGTCTTTTCCACGCGTGGCCTGGACGCCCTTTAGAATGGCAAGGCCCAGGAGTATGATCGCGCCTACGGCGATCCAATGCGGGGCGACATGCAGTATCACGGCTCCATAGATCAGCCCACCGATCAATATCAGGAAGCCGGCAATGTAGATTCCGAATGACATGGTAATTTCCTTTTCAGGCTGCCGTGAGCCGGTGACTTAGGATGCAACCCTCGCCAGCGGCATCTCCGGCTCGTTCACGAGTTCCTCGAAAAGCGTCCGGAAGTGGATCATTGCCTGACGCAGGTCCTCCGTGCTGGCCTGCCCGCGCGTCTGGCGGATCGCGATTTCGTGAGCGGTTCGGTAGTTTTCCAGAACCAGCGGATGATCCACGGAGATGTCCGCCGCGCGCTGGTCAAAGCCATCTAATGGATAGCCGCGCGTGGACATGACATCGCCCAACAGTTGGTCCGCCGCCATCACCGCGCCGGCGGGGCCATCAACGAAGCGCGCCTGGACGTCGCGCCAGGACGCCAGGAAGCGGCCACGATCGGCTGCCGTAAGCGGACGGATGCGAAGCCCGTCGACCCGCTGAGCGCGCTCATCGAGCGCCGCTTCCGCCTGGCGCCGGCTACCGCCTTTGGCGATGGCGCGAGCATATTCAGCGCCACCGAACTGAGTCCGCAGTCTTGCCGTCCGGCGTTTCCGGATCCACAGGAACGCGATGAGGACCGCAGCGAGGACCACAACCAGTGCAATGGCTAATTCCAATTCCGTGTTAGTAAGTGGTAGTAGTTTCACGATCATTTCTCCGAAGAAGGCGCCCGGCCGGCCCCTGCCCGTAACCACTCCCCGATGCCCGGCACCCGGAAGCGATAGAACGAGCAGAGGCCTGCCTTTGCGCCAGCCAGTTAGTTGGCCGCCCTGGGAGAGGTGCCGATCTCCACGCCGATGATGTCGCCGGAGATAACCAGTTCCACACGCCGGTTCTGTTGCCGGCCGGCGGCGGTGTCATTCGAGGCCACGGGCTGAGTTTTCCCGAAACCTCTCGATGTAACCGAACCGGTCGCCATTCCCTGGCCGGTCAGGTAGTCGCGGACCGACGAACCACGGTCCTCGGAGAGCTGCTGATTGTAGGCGTCGCCACCGACGCTATCGGTGTGCCCTTCCACGTCGAGCCGCAGGCCCGGGTGCCCGGAGACGATCCCCGCCACCTTGGCCAGCTTCTCGCGCGCCAAAGGCCGCAGCGTAGATTTCGCCGTGTCGAAAAGAACGTCCGACATATTCACAATCAAGCCGCGGGCTGTGTCGCGGGTCTGCAGAATCGCGTTGAACTGGCTCAGTAGCTGAGCGCGCAATTCCGTTTTCTCCGTGGCCGCGCGGTCAAGGTCGGCCTTGGAGGCCGCCCTCTGCGCGTCGTTCTCTGTCTTCAGGCGATCGGCTTCGCTAGCGGCCGCGTTCGCCCGCGCGTCGTTTTCCGCTTTGAGGCGGTCCGCTTCGGTTCGGGAGGCGGCCATCGCCGCGTCGTTCTCGCGTTTCAGGCGATCGGCCTCGTTCTGCGAGGCAGCCATCTGCAGAGCGCTGTCACGCCTCGCGCGGTTGGTTTCATCCTGGGCGGCGCTCAAGTTCGCCATGTTCTCCCGGTCCACGCGGTCCGCTTCGGAGTGCGCGGCAACCCGTGCCGTATCGGCGTCGCGAGCAATCCGCACGGCATCGGCCTGCGCCGCCGCACGTTCGCTTTCGGAGCGAGCAACGCGATCCGCGCCAGCCTGGCGCTCGTTGGACAGTTGCTCGTCGCCGATCTTCTTCACGGTAATGATGCGGGCGTCCTCGGCCATCTGGACGGCTTCCCGGGCGGCCGTGGCTACGGGCTTCCGGCCCGCGTTGCGGGTCTGGTCGGTCTCGGCCTGTTTCAGATCCTCGAATGCCTTCTGGAAGGTCTCTCCCGCGTACTGCTTCGCGCCCGTCCATTCTGCAATCTGGATGGCGTTGCGAGCCTCGTAGAGTTCCAGCGGGGTCTTCCTGTCCAACTTCACCGGCCGGATCTCGGCCGGATTCACGTTGAGTGTGTACTGGCCCCTCTTCATCAGCTCGAACTTCGCGTCGACCTGCTCGATCGTCCCGCGGGTGTCCGGCCGGATGACGTTCTCGATCACGACCACATCGCTCGGCTGCGTCACCGCAAAGTACGGCTCCGCGGTCACGATCAAACCGAACGCCTGTAGTTCGGTAGTCACATTGAGCTTGCTGTTGGTGCCGTTCAGCAGCACCTCGCCCAAATTCGTGGTGCGGCCTTCCGGAGTAACCGCCCACATCACATAAGTCAGGTATTCCGGCCCGTAAGTGGTAGCCGGCCTGAGCCCGCGAAATTCCGCTTCGATGGCGATGTTCCCTTGCTTGCTCTGGACCCTCGCCTCTCCGCGAGCCTCCTCCAGCAGGGGCGTGCCTTCGAAGTCGATCTTGGTGGCGCCGCCGCGGTGATTGTAGTTGACCGCCTTGGTGGTCCGCTCGACCAGGCTGATGCGATAGACCGGCAGGGCGCCGGCGGCCATCCGGGCCGTGTTGTCGGCCCCCTGTTGAACCGGATTCGGAGCTTGGGCGGGCTGGGCCGCCACGAGTCCGCATGCTGTCAGCAACGTGATGATGAGTCTCATAGTCTGTCCTTACCGCTCTCGCCTGTCCGAGTACTTATCGAGCAGGCCGATCAACCGGAGGCCCGATTGGGGAGCAGCCCGGCCGTCGGTTACGATGTCCCGGTTCTCGAGCTTCGAACCGTAGAGCGCGGCGTTGTCGTCCAGATCCTCGCGCAGGGTGGCTCCTTCGAGAGCAATACCGGCAAAGAGGCCTTGGGACCGCGACCACGAAAGAATCTCGGCGTGCATCTGCGCGTCGGTTTGAGCCGTGGCGGTCCGTCCCACCGGTCCGGCCGCGACCGAACCTTCGGCGCCCAGCGTGAACTTACTCTGCAGCAGCTTCTCCGCTCCGCGGGCCGACATGACCAGCATGATCAGGTCCGTCTCGGAGCCGCCGATCTGAAAGCCGACGCTGCCGCCTTCGATACGAACCGTAGCGGGCGCGGACCAACCCTCGCCGCCCCTGTTACGGCAGGACAGATAGCCCTTTCCGTACTTCGCGCCGACGATGAAGGCCGCCGTCTTGAGCTCCGGCACGATGACGATGCAATGTGCCTTCTCGAGCAGGTCCTGCGGGATTCCCTTGTCGGGCGTTGCCATGATTTCCGAAAAGACCGAGGCAGACTCGGTCAACCGCTTGGCGGGCTCTCTATCGACCGCCAGCAGTGTCGTTGTGAGGGCCAAACCGGCCACGATCACGAGTTTCATTTTATTACCTCTCTCTGTCGCAGCGATTCGGTGCGACCGCCATGCTAGTGCACGGTGGGCACCATCCTGGGCCGCTCGGCGAGGTGTAGCAGGGCAACCATAGCAGGCAAAAGGGTATTGTGCGAAAGCGCGGCTGGGCGCCGGGTCTGCCGGCTCTGACAGAA
>DATNLV010000497.1:0-4093 GCA_035602665.1 Bryobacteraceae bacterium
GTCTTGAGCAGCAGAACAAGCCGATCCAGAGGGCCCTCCGCGAAGCCGTTCTGGGCTCCGTGCTCCGGGAACAGGGGCGGTTCGAAGAGGCGATCGCCTGCAATGAGAGACTGGCGAACCTCCGCGCGGGAGAATGGAACACCGCGCGTGAGATTGCTCGTGTTCTGCTCCAGCAGGGCACTCAGAGTCGCGAGGCATTGCAGCAGGCCAGGAAGGGCGTCGAATTCTGCGAAACGCGCAAGCCCCGGGTACTCCAACACGTCGCGGTGGATCTGCAGGAGGAGGTCCGCGACGAGGGTATGGCCGAGAGCCTCGCGCTGCTGGCGTGGGCGGAAACCGTGAATGCGGCGAACCCTGTAAAGGTCGAGGACCTTATCGTGAAAGCGCGACGGCACGTGCCGAAGAACCCTGAGTGCCACGTGTCTTCCGTCGCGCTCATCCACTATTACAGCGGGCGGGCCTACGCGGCGCTGGGAAAGACAGAACAGGCCGTGAGCGAGTTCGAATGCGCGGCCAGACTTGACCCGAAAGGTAATTCCGGGCGTCTGGCGAAAGCCGCCCTCGCCGTGTCGTCCGACCCCGCGCCCAAAGCGTAAGCACACCCGGCCGGCGTGTGCCGGAACGTTCTGCGAGGCCTGCTTGTCCGCGCGTCAATTTTCCGCGGCCGCGAAGGATCGCCTCCAATAGCCGAACGTCTTCCGAACCATCCTCCAGAGAAGACGTTCGATCGCGATCACCAGGGCCAGGACGAGCACTCCTGCAAGCGCCAGCCACCATTTCAGATGAGCCAATGCTGCGATGTAGGCGCTGCTATCACTCAAGGTGGTCCACTCCTCCGTGATGCGCCCGTCGACGATACGCCAGATGGTGGTGCCCCGAACTTCGACCCGTGCTCCAGTCGGAGGAATACCTTGATAGCCGGAGCCGGTATGGGTTCCTCGGAAGATCCATAGAACGGCCACCTTGTCCCCTTCGGCGACCATTTGCTGGACGGTGATCCGGAGGTCTGGAAATGCCTTCTCCTCGGCGTGCACCCAGCTCTGGTCTGTCTTGATGTCCGCCGATCTGTGAATTCCCCGGTTTTGGAAATCCGGCGCGTAGATCTCGTCCGCCACCTGGAACTTCCCTCGGTTGAAGATCTCGTCGAATACGCGCATGGCCACGGCTTTGTTCCTGGCCTGGATCGAGCCATCTGGAGTTGGCTGTCCCTGGGCCAACATCAAGGCGCTGGTCAGGAAACACGGGGCAAGGACGGACAGCAGGCGCACGGCAACCTCCAGGCTGATGACTTTCATTTACGGCATACGGGGCGCGACTGACTGAAGTTCAGAGTTGATTGTATTGATTGATGAAGAACTCCGAGAAGGACCGCCCGGCAACCGCGGACCGCTGGCGCTCCTTCCAGGACGCACTGGCAGGCGCGAAGGTGCCGTTGCAGATGAGCGTTATCACCCGATATCGGTAGGCAACTACGCGGGCAGGCCGGCGGGCCGACGCTGCAATCACGCGCGAAGGCGGGTAGGGCACGTTCCTCCAGCCCGTGCGCCACTGCGGTGGCGGCATCTCCCCTCACCGGCTCAGATGACCGTATCCTTTGCTCCCCTGGAAACCGCCTGCGTCCTGAGTGCGTCTGAGCTTACGGCCAGCTTGCTTATGCCTTTCCCGAGAGACCACCATTCGCTGAGAACCACCCCCATGAGAATCGCGCAGCAGTTCCTCTTAACGGTCTTGGCGGCCAGCCTGAGCCTTGCCCAGCCCTCGCAGAAAGCCGCCCCACCACCCTCGTTTTCGCTCGCCGCCAGCGTGGCGGACCTGGTAAGGGCGCCCTCGGAGTTGTTGCTGGACATCGCTATGACAAGCATTTCCGATCGCGGCGTTCCCCTTGGGGTCGCCTTCGGACCGCCCCCCTGGAAGACGTTCCTCCTGGACGTCCGCGACAGTGCTGGCAAGCCGGTTTCCGAGACTCCATTCCTGCGGCAGGAGCGCCTTCCGGCGACCAGCGGCGGCCCGGCCGTTACCCTGGGCCCCGGCGCAACCTCCCACACGGTGCTCGTCCTGAACAGCCTTTACGACCTCAGCCAGCCCGGCGAATACACTGTCCAGGTGGGGAGACTGGACGAGGCCTCCGGAACCACCGTGAAATCGAGCCCTGTCGTGCTCAGAGTCCCTCCCCCCGGGCAGATAGCGCTGGCGTCGAAGCCTGCCTTCTCGGTTGCCGTCGCCGCGCTCTGTGCATCGGTCCAGACCGGTTGGCGAATCCCAGTCGAAATCGCCGTCACGAACGTCTCCCCCCAGCCCATCCGCCTTGCGGTCTGGCGGGGACACACTCCTTACCACGAGCTCCGGGAAGCGGAGGAGTTTGGCTCGGGCATCGAAATCCACCGCCAGGGGGCGGACGTGCGGCTGACACCGCATGGCCAAGCCGTTCGCCGCGGGGAGGAACTGCCCGACGGCGCCTTCGCACTTGTCTCCATCCAGCCAGGCGCGGTTTGGAAGGAGAGGAGGGCCATCGGCGGATTCTCCGGCATCAGCGTGCCGGGATCGTACACCATCCAAGTCTCCCTGATTGACCCGGCCAGCGGCCTCCCCGTCAAGTCGAACCCGATCTCCGTCACGGTGACCGACCCGGACCAATCGGCGTCGGCGCGCTCCGAATCGCGCCCGCCGTTTATTGTCACGCTTCGGGCCGAGGAGGAGCCGCATGACGCCTCCGGCAACGTGCGGCGGTTTCCCGTGCTGCTCTGCATGACGAACATTTCCGGCCGTCAGATTGCGCTCGACAACTACATAACCAAGGACCGCATCGAGGTATGGGACAGCCGAGGCGAACCCGTGCCCATAACGAAAGACGGCCGGTTCATTCGGACGAGCTTTGACGGCGGAGCTGCCGGTGGCGCCAACCCCATTCGGCCTGGCGACAGCTTGTGCGGCGATTTGAACCTGGGCCCGCTCTACGATCTCAGCAAGCCGGGCGTATATTCGGCGCAGGTGGCGCGGGCCGACGAACTGGACATGCCCCCCGGGCAGAGTCTGGCGGGCGCGCCGCTCGTGCGCTCGAACGTCATTCCCCTGGTCGTAGGTGGGGCGACGCCCAACAGAGAGAAGTAAGTCCGACACAGTACCGCCCACGTTTCGGGCCCGGCGCAGCGGTGCCCGTTACACACGGCGTTATGTGGTGATATCGGCAGCCAGCTAGGCGGGTTGGCCGGCCGCTCGACGTTGCAACTGCCGGCGAAGCTCCCTCACTGAGATCCCGAGGAAGCGCGCGAACGTCTCCGCCAGGCTTTCGTTCTCGCCTCGAGCGAACCCGATCCGTGCAAGCCCGTCCGCAATCTGCTCGCCCACCGACGGGCCCGAGAGCGCTGGCGCCGGAGGTGGGAGTCTCTGCTCCAGCCTCTGAAGCCTCCTCATGATCGACTTCATCGGCGCAGGGTCGCGCGGTTATGCCGACCGGCCAAGGCTGGCCACCGTACGGCGCGCGGAATGATGAAGCGCGGGCCGTCAGTACGGCTGCCGTCGGGGGAAACCGAGTAGATCTGGATAACCAACGGTTCGCCAGCCGGCACGAAGCGAGTTTCCAGCCGCTCCAAACGCCGAGTGAGTCTCCTGCCAATCATCCTGTTTCTCCCCGGTTCACCTCGGCCGCGGAGGCTGCAACCAGCGCATCGATCGCTTCGAGAGGGATGCGGCCTGTGTCGCGTTGCGCCTCTCCGCCAAGGAGCTGATCTATCCGGTGCGACCAGTAATCGAGCCACGCCTCGGAATGCGGCACGAACCCACTGAGGTCCGGCAACCGCGTTTCGAGCCTTCGGAGCCGCCTGAGAATATTCGACATGCGGTAGCTATGTGCCCAGCCACGCAAGACCCCGTGGTTGCCTAAGCCTGCGCCGGTGGAATTCAAAGAGCGGCCCTCTCTCGGGCGGCTTATACAAGGCCACGCTCTTCCGCCTCCTGGAGGCGCCACCGCGCTGCTTCAAGCCGTAGCCGCAGTCTTCGCGAGAATTCCGTTTCCATTGCCGGCCCGAATCGGTTCTCAAGCCTGCGGATTCGTTTCATGACCGTCGTCATTGTCGCTGCTCTCCGATCTGGGCTG
>DATNLV010000499.1:0-5134 GCA_035602665.1 Bryobacteraceae bacterium
TGGCCGATTTCGTCGAAGTCGAACCCGCTTACGAGAAAGCCGCCGAGGAATTTCTGCACGACGAGCTGGAGTTCATCGTCGTGGCGGACTGGAACCAGGCGGACTGCGGCATCGAGCTGATGCGGACCAGCGTCGAGGGCCGGGCCACGTTCCTGGTTCATCCGGAGCCGGGCGCGGGCACGGAGTCCGGCGCGCGCAGGCCGGAGACGGGCAACGGAAGCGGCGTGGTGGCCAATCTCAGCGACGTGCTGCGGCTGACCAACGGCTTCAGCAATTCAGCGCTCGAATGCCTGCCGCGGCTGGGGCAATCGTATCTGGCTGCGGACCGCGCGGCGGCGCAGCGGCTGGCTTCTGAATTTCCGGAGCTGTACTTCCTGCTTCCGGACGGCGTGTGCTATCACGGCCGCACGGTGAGCGGCGGCAAGAAGAGCTCGAGCGGCCCGCTGGCGCTGAAGCGCGAACTGCGCGAGACGAAGGCGCAGGTGCAGGCGCGCGAGAAGGAACTCCAGCAGGCGGCCGGGCGCATCGAGGGGTTGGAGCGCGACATACAGCGCCTGGAACTGGAACTGGAGCGGATCCGCGGAGCGCAGCAATCCCAGGAGAAGGAAGCGGTCGCGCTCGATCATGAAATGCGGAAGCTGGCGGACGATCTGGCGCGGGCGGGCTCGCGGCTTTCGGTGGCGCGGCTGGAACTGGAGCGGATCGGGCGGGAGAAGACGCGGTCGCTCGACCGCAGAAAGGCCGATCAGCAGGCCTTCGAAGAGAAGGACCGGATGCGCCTCGATCAGGAGCACGCGCTCGAATCGGCTCGCGGCGATCTGGAAGGACTGAAGACGCAGGCGGCGCGCGCGAGCGAAGAGCACTCGGTGCTGCGGGCCGGCGTGGCCGGTCTCGACGAACGACGCCGCGCGGAGCAATCCGCCATGGCGCGCGTGGAAGCGCAGCTCAACGAGCTGGCGGCACGCAGCCGTCAGATGGCCGCCGAGCTGGAGCGTCTGGGCGTGGAGCGCGCCCGGCTGCTGGCGAGCAACATCGAACTCGACCAGCGCGTCATCGATCTGGGCGAAGAGCGCACCGTTGCCGACGGCGGCGTCGCGCGGCTGGCGGAGAAGGAAGCGGGCCTACGGGCGGCGGTGTTGACGCTCGAAGAGAAGCTCAAAGAGCTGCGTGCGCGGATGCAGGAGGCGCAGGAGAGCCGCTCGCGGATCGAGGTCGAACTGGTGCGGCGGCAGACGGAACTGCAGTACCTGGACGAGACCAGCCGCAAGGAACTAAACATCGCGGTGGCGGAGTTGTGCGGCGAGGAGGACGTGGTTCTCGACGCCGAGGCCATGGCCGGGCTCGAAGAGAAGTACAGCGACCTGCGGCGCAAGATCGAGGCGCTCGGTCCGGTGAACTCGGATGCGCTGGCCGAATACCAGGAGGCGCAGCAGCGCTACGACTTCCTGAACACGCAGCGGCAGGACCTGCTGGATTCGATCCGCGACACGGAGAAGGCGATCCACGAGATCGACACGGAATCGAAGAAGCGGTTCAGCGAAGCGTTCGCGGCGATCAACGCGAGCTTCCGCGAGGTGTTCACGACGCTGTTCGGCGGCGGGATGGGCGAGATGCGGCTGACGGACGAGGCCAACATCAACGAGTCGGGCATCGACATTGTGGCGTCGCCTCCCGGAAAGAAGCTGCAGAACGTGCTGCTGCTATCGGGCGGCGAGAAGGCGCTGACGGCGCTGGCGCTGCTGGTGGCGATATTCAAGTACACGCCGAGCCCGTTCTGCATCCTGGACGAGGTGGACGCGCCGCTCGACGAGCCCAACATCCAGCGGCTGACGCGGCTGCTGGGGGACATGTCGAAGCACACGCAGGTGATCATCATCACGCACGCGAAGCGGACCATGGAGACGGCGCAGGTGCTCTATGGCGTGACGATGCAGGAGCCGGGCGTCTCGAAGCTGGTGTCGGTGAAGTTCAACCCGATGATGCCGCCTCCGCTGATGACGGAAGGCGAAATGGCGCGGGTGTAGGGCAATGGCCGGTCCGGCAGCCACGGGCTGCCGGACATTCTACCTGGCGAGAAAAAGCGGATAGGCGAGGCTAGGCCGCCCGGACGTTTTCGGCTTCGTCGAGGACGCCGCGCACCGCATCGATCATTCTCTGCAGATGAAACGGCTTCTGCACAAACGCCCACGGCACGGCCAGACCGTCCAGACGCGAACGCGGGACGCCGACGTGGCCGGACATGATGACGACACCGGCATCGGGCAATAGCTCCGCGAAGTGCTCCGCCAAAGCGAGCCCATTGGTGTCGAGCAAGGAAAGGTCCGTTACCAGAACGTCGATTTTCGGCTGGCCCGGCTGCATGTGGACCACGGCATCGATGCCGCTCGAAGACTCGACGGTTCGATAGCCCTGCCTGGACAAGATAGTGACGACGAATTGGCGCACATCGTCGTCGTCTTCTACGACCAGGACCATTCTGGAATTGTCTTGCGGTTTGGCGGGCATACCCAGGGCCCCCTTAGTTGTCTCAACTGTACACCCTTAGGGCCGGAATTACAATGGGTTCGTTTGCGGCAGTGGGGGCGGTCCGCTCGCTCACGCTCGCGGTTCGGTGCTCCGGGCGGACTTGGTACACTGCGAGGTCTGGAGGGTTCATGCGCAGCTTACTGGCAGCTCTGGTGCTGGCCCTGTTCGGTGTTTCCTCGTTGTGTGGCAAGGCTGTGGTCTTCTGGCAGGACGGCTTCCCGACGGTCGCCAGCCAGCCGGTCAGCCGCGAAGTGCTCACCCAGGCGCTCGATGCGCCGGTTTTCGCGGACGTCGAGGCGTTGCGCGATCCCGCGATCCTTTCGGACGCCGATCTCCTGGTGCTGCCTTACGGCTCCGCGTTTCCGGCGGAGGACTGGAATGCCATTCGCGGCTATCTGCGCAACGGTGGAAACCTGCTGATCCTGGGAGGCCAGCCTTTCCGGGTACCGGTGACGGCGGCGGGCGGTAAGTTGATACAGTCCCCGGCGCAGGATACTTACTCGCGTGAGATCGACTTACTTCACACTTATGAGTTGCCGCCGCAGGGCGCCAGTAAGTTCGCGTGGAAATCCGGTTACTCGTTCCTTCCGGCGACGATGGTTCGCGCCCGCCGGTTCTTTGCCATACAGGGGGGCCTCGACGGACTGGGTTACATGGTGGATGCCGGCGGCGCGCGGGTTGCGGCGCCAGTTATCGTTTCGGATCACAGCCGCGACTGGCAGCAAGACCCGATGCTCGGGGCTCGCATCGTCATGCTGGATTTTGAGCCGGAGGCGGGCTACTGGGAGTCGGCGGACGGCATCGCGCTGATCCGGGCGGCGGCCGGTTACGCGCGGCGGGGCGCGACGGCCTTCTGGGTTGACACGCTGTTCTCGACGCTGCGGCCGGGAGAGACGCCGCTGGTCGGGGTGCATCTGCGGAGCGCGCGGCGGCAACGGGTTGGCGAGGCCAAAGTCGAACTGCTCGCGGGGACCACGGTGGTAGAGAGTGTCAGCGTGGCCTGCTCCGGTCCGAAGGTGGAT
Source organism: Bryobacteraceae bacterium (assembly GCA_035602665.1). Lineage (GTDB taxonomy): Bacteria > Acidobacteriota > Terriglobia > Bryobacterales > Bryobacteraceae > DASWZN01. The sequence goes on from DATNLV010000499.1 coordinate 3,549, forward strand.
GCGCAGGTGGTGTTCAAGAAGGCGCTGTCGCCGGGGTTTTACACGCTGCGGGGCGTGTACGAAGAAGGCGGCCAGGCGCGCGAGTTCTATCAGAACGCTTTCTGGGTCGAGGATGGGAACTCGCTGAAGTCCGGTGTGGTGCTGGGCGCGCGGGGGGATTTCCTGACGCGCGACGGCAAGCCTTACTTTCCGGTGGGCACGAACTACTTCAACACCGCCGACGACGGGTGGGATTTTTCCTGGCCGCGCAACGCCTGGACCTGGGAGACCGACTTCGGCGAGATGGAACGCCACGGCGTGACCTTCGTGCGGACGGGCGTGTGGATGCCCGAACTGAAGTTCGTCGAGGAAGCGACGGGGGCGGCCAGCGAACGGTTCCTGCGCAACGTGGAGGCGTACCTTCTGTGCGCGCACCGCCACAACATCATCGTGAACTTCACGTTCTTCGCCTTCTTTCCGCACGCGTACATTCCCGACGCGCCGGCACCGCCGGGGCCGAACCCCTATCTGGACCCGGTCTCCATACGCTCCGAGCAGGACTATATGCTCTCGGTGGTGAATCGCTTCAAGGACGTTCCCTGGCTGAGCTGGGACCTCATCAACGAGCCGAGTTTCTCGAACCCGAGGCGGCCGTGGAAGGGGAACACTCCTAACGGAGATGCGGTGGAGACGGCGGCGTGGCATCGATGGCTGCGGGAGAAGTACACCACCGTCGCCGCGCTGGGCGCCGCGTGGAGGGTGCCGCCCGAGAACTTGGGCAGCTTCGATGGCGTGCCGCTTCCGAGCGAACAAGACCTCTCCTTCAGCCGCTATGGCAACGACCGCCAGGTGCGCGCGCTGGATTACAACCTTTTCGCGCAGGACATGTTCACCAGGTGGGTCGGCTCGATGGTCGCGGCGATCCGGAGCACGGGGAGCAAGCAACTGGTGAACGTGGGCCAGGACGAGGGCGGCGTTGTCGATCGCGTCCTGAACCAGTTCTACGCGGAGGGCGGCGTGGCGTTCACGACGAATCACACGTACTGGCGTGACGACGTGCTGCTGTGGGAATCGCTGGCGGCGAAGCGGCCGGGAGTGCCCAACATCATCGGAGAGACGGGATACCAGCCGGTGTGGGCGGCCGACGGCGCATGGCGTTACGACGAGTTCACGGCGCTCAGCCTGCTGGAGCGGAAATGGGCGCTGGGGTTTGCGGCCGGATCGAGTGGCGTCTTGCAGTGGGACTGGTCGCGGTCACTCGATTTCGGCATGGAGCGCGCGGACGGATCGGCGAAGGTCTGGCAAGGGATGATGCGCGACATGGGGAAGTTCGCGGAGCAGGCGGCGCCGTGGGCGACGGGGATTGTGGCGCCGCAGGTGGCGCTGGTTCTTCCGCAATCGCTCCAGCTTTCGATCAACGGCAAGTACTCGGTCGAAGCGCAGCAGACGGCGGTGCGGGCGCTGTACAACCACGCGCGGGCGGAGGCGTACGCGGTGGGCGAATACCAGATCGATCTGTTGGGCGATCCCAAGCTGATCGTTCTGCCGTCGCCCTCGACGCTGACGGCGGCGGCGTGGGAGGCCATTCAGAAGAAGGTGGAGGGCGG
>DATNLV010000500.1:0-2771 GCA_035602665.1 Bryobacteraceae bacterium
GGACTGGTGGTAAGTTCCGTTCAGTGGCAGAGGCAGACGCGGTCGGTGGTGGTGCTCAGGTTGCCAGCGAGGTATAGCGCCACGGCATCTTCAATGGAATGCTGAGAGGCGGCGACTACGGGTTTGATTCCGTGGGCGGCGAGCGATTGCGCGGCGCCCTCGCCGATGCCCCCGCAGAGAACGGCATCGCAGCCCTGCAGGATATCGACAAAGCTGGCGTGATTCCCGCAGGCGTCCGTCTTCCGCTCGCGGGTCGTGGTGGAGACGACCTGGCCGTCTTCGGTCTTCAAGACAATGAAGGCCGAACTGCGGGCGAGGTGGTCGGCCACCGCGACGCGGTCGGCGGTGGCAACGGCGATCGTGACTGACTTCATCCTCTCTATTGTAGTGAGGAGATCTCTACGCCGGGGCTGCCGCTAAATATCTCCGATGCATGCCGCGATCCAACCGAACAGGTACCAATAAAGCAGAACACCAGAAACCAGGATGATGACGAGTTCGATCCAGAGGCGGGTTCGACTCTGCGTCTTCTTTGCCCAGAAACGAGAGTAGGCGCAGTACACCAGGACTCCACCGGAAAGAAGCGCCCGAAAGGGATATTGGACGCAATACACTCGATACCAGTCCGGCATCTCAGCGACAATTTACCACAAGAGTTGCGCCTTCAAGCCGCCGGGGTCGTCACACCTGCAGCACGTCGTCGTCCTTCGCCACCAGCGAATAGAGGACCGGCGAGAGGAAGACGGAGAGCAGCAGGCGGGAGATCAGGCCGCCGACGATCACGATGGCGAAGGGCTTTTGCGAGTCGCTGCCGATGCCGGTGGACATGGCCGCGGGGAGCAGGCCGAAGCAGGCCACCAGCGCCGTCATCATGATGGGGCGGAGGCGCAGCAGTGCGGCCGCGTGCGTGGCTTCGACAATGTCGCGGCCTTCCAGGCGCAGCTTGTTGATGAACGAGTAGAGGATCACGCTGGTCTGGACGGCCACGCCCATCAGCGCCACGAAGCCCAGGCCCGAGGAGACGCTGAAGTTCATCCCGGTCAGCTTCAGCGCCAGCAGGCCGCCCACCGGCTCGGTCATGAGCACGCTGATGATGATGACGGCGGGGAACTTCAGATTGCCGTAGAGCGCGAACAGGATCACCAGGATCAGCAGCACCGTGAGCGGCAGAATGATCGCCATCTGCGTGCGGGCCGCCAGGTATTCCTTGTACTCGCCGCCCCAGTCGAACTGGTAGCCGATGGGCAGCTTCACCGCACGGGCCACAACGTTGCGGGCCTCGCCGACGGCGCTCGCCAGGTCGCGCCCTTCCACGCTGAACTGAATCCCGATGTAGCGCGAGTTCGATTCGCGGTAGATGAACGACGCGCCGTTCTCCACCTTCACCGAGGCGAACTGGCTGAGCGGGAGGTTCTGCCCGTCGGGTGTCGAGATCAGCAGGTTCTCGATGGCCTGCTGGTCGCTGCGATACTTCTCGTCCATGCGCACCACCAGGTCGAACTGCTCTTCGCCCTGGATCACCTGCGTGGCTGCCTTGCCGCCCAGCGCCGCCTCGACCAGCGCGTTGATATCGGCGACGTTCAGGCCGTAGCGCGCGATCTTCTCGCGGTCCGGCACGATGGTGAGGCTGGGCTGCCCCAACTCCTGCACGATGACGACGTGCGTGATGCCGGGCACCTTCGCAATCGCGTGCTGCACCTGGCGAGCCTTCTCCTCGAGCACGCTCAGGTCGCTGCCGAAGATCTTCACCGCCAGCGAGCTCTTCAGGCCGGTCTCGGCCTCGTCGACCGCGTCCTCGGCCGGCTGCGTGTAGTTGAAGATCACTCCGGGAAACGCGGCCAGCTTCTTGTGGATCGCCTCGATCAGCTCCGGCTTGTTGTGGATGGAGCCTTGCCAGGAGGCGTCGCGATACGGCTTGAGGCCCACGTAAAACTCGTTGTTGAAGAACCCGGTGGGATCGGTTCCGTCATCGGGGCGCGCCAGCTCGTTGCCGACTAGGGTGACCTGCGGGAAGCTCCGCAGGATGTCGCGGATCTGGGGCGAGAGCTTGGTCGCCTCCTCGAAGGAGATGGTGTAGGGCGTGGTGGCGCGGACCCACAGGGCGCCCTCGTCGAGATGCGGCATGAACTCGGCGCCGATCGAAGGGATGAGCGCGAGCGCCGCGGCCAGCACTCCCAGGCACACTACGACGGTGAGCCAGCGGAAGCGCAGGCAGACATCCAGGACCCGCCCGTAGAGCGAGCGGACGGCCTCGTAGACGCGAACCCGCGGCTCGTGAACGTGCCGCATAAAGAAGGCGCACAGAACGGGGAGCAGGGTCAGCGTGCAGATCAGCGCGCCGAGCAGGGCGAAGGCCATGGTGTCGGCCATGGGCGCGAACAGGCGGAGAGAGGGGCCGGTGAGGGCGTAGATGGGCAGGTATCCGGCGATGATGACGGCGATGGCGTAGAAGATCGGCCGCTCGACGTCGTGGGCCGCGGAGCGAATCACGTCGATGACGTTGTACTGCTGCCCCTCGCGCTCGGCCAACTCGCGGAAGATGTTCTCGACCATCACCACCGCGCCATCGACGATGATGCCGAAGTCGATCGCCCCGATCGAGAGCAGGTTGGCGGGGATGTGCCGCCAGTCCAGGCAGATGAACGAGAACAGCAAGGCAAACGGGATGGTCACCGCGACAATCAGAGCGGTGCGCACACTGAACAGGAATATCCCCAGGATCACCAGCACCAGGAACATGCCACGCAACAGGTTGTGTTCCACGGTGCGCG
>DATNLV010000501.1:0-6983 GCA_035602665.1 Bryobacteraceae bacterium
CCGGTGAGAGACTTGAAGCGCTCTTCGCGGCCTGGATTCGGCAGGGCGCGGGCGTCAAAAATGAATCCGCCGCCGTGCCCGCTCTCATCCTTCGGCGCAGCGCTCCGGTGGAACGAAAAGCTGAAGATCCTCAAGGCCAGGTTGGGGCGGCGCGAGGCGGGCGGCGGAATGGATTTCGCGGGCTCCTGCTCCGTTTCCGCCGGCGCGATCAAGTGCCGCAACTTGTCCGACTCGATCATGTGCTCAAATGCGCCCAGCAACGTGGGCAGCGCGATGGGCAGCCTTACGTTCTCGAGCAGCCAGCGCAGGTTTTTCAGCGCGAAGGGCACACTCTGGAGGAAATGCGGCTTACGCTCATAGAAGCCGCGGAATCCATACGCCCCCATCGCCTGCATGATGCGCACGTAGACAAAAGCGTAGTAATGGCGCATGAACTCTTGCGCGGTAAGCGGAACGAACCGGGCCAGAGATGCGAGGTAGTGATCGAGTAACTGCTGGCGCAGGGCGGGAGGCAGGTCGGCCTTGGCGTCATAGAGCAGGGAGGCGATATCGTAGTGCAGCGCGCCTTTGCGCCCGCCCTGATAGTCCAGAAAGAATGGCTGGCCGCCGCGCAGCATGACGTTGCGCGACTGGAAGTCGCGATAGAGAAACGAGTCGCGGCTGGCGGTGAGCAAGAACCTGGTGAGGCGGCGAAAGTCATCCTCCAGTTGCTGCTCGCTGAAGGGAATTCCGGCCAGCTTGAGAAAGTAATACTTAAAGTAATTCAGGTCCCAGGCAATCGACTGACCGTCAAAGCTGGAGCGCGGATAACAGACCTTGTAGTTCAGGTCCCGCGAGGCCTCGATCTGGAAGCGCGGCAGGTGCGCCACGACGTTACGGTAAGCCTCCACCACGTCGGGCGCGACGTCGTCTCCGGCCCGGTTGTCGGAGAGAAACTGAAAGAGGGTGACGTCGCCGAGGTCTTCTTCGAGGTAAGCGCCCGCGTCGAGTTCCGATGCGTAGATCTCCGGGACAGGCAGGCCGCGGGTGCGGAAGTGCCGCGAGAAGTCGAGGAAAGCGACGTTCTCCTGGCGCACGTCATAGAGGATGCCGACGGCGCTCTGGTCCTGGTGGGCGAGCCGGAGGATGTTGCGGCCCGACCCACCGAGGCCGCCCTGCAAGGGCTCGACCCGCTCGACAGGAAGGTGAAAATGCCGCTCGAAGAGGTGTTTGAGGACATCCATGGATTGTGTTGGCTACCGTCAGCGCCTCTTCATGATACTTAACCCGCTTGCATTGCCCTTTGACGTATGCACACAATGTGCGTACACTGGATGCGTGGGTTTCGAGTGGGACGAAGAGAGGAAAGCCGGTCTCAACTTCCTGAAGCATGGCGTTCGCATGCCCGAAGCGATTCCGGTCTTTGACGATCCCTACGCCATCACGATCATCGATGAGGAATCCGATCCGCGTGAGCAGCGATTCATCACCCTGGGCATGGGAGCGGCGGGCCGTGTGCTGGTGGTGGCCTACACGTGGCGTGGAGACGACATTCGACTTATTTCGGCACGGTCCGCGGAAGCGCACGAGCGTGAGGAGTACGAGGCAAGACGATGAAAGACCGATACGATTTCAGCAAGGGTAAGCGGGGCCGTGTTCTTCCGGCGGAGCCGGAGCCGGAAGGCAAAGTCCGGATCACCATTCGACTCGACCAGGACATTGTCGACCGCTTCTTTCGGATGGCAGAAGAATCCGGCGGCGCGACCGGCTACCAGACCCTTATCAACGCGGCGCTTCGGGAATATCTCGACGGGAAGGCTCCGAGGTTTGAGGATGCGCTGCGACGGATCATTCGGGAAGAGTTGAAACCGAATGCGGCCTGACTGGCAGCCTGCCGGTGTCAGTTATTGATTTGAATGGTGGCCAGGGACGGAATCGAACCGCCGACGCCGGCCTTTTCAGGGCCGCGCTCTACCAGCTGAGCTACCTGGCCGTAACTCGTTTATTCTAGCAGACGCTCAGGGTTCGCGCAGAGTAGCCAGCGCCTCCGCGGTCGTTTTCTCCACTTCGGCGTGCAGGCTGTGGCCGTGGGCGTCCATGGTGACGATGGCGAGGAAGTTGCGCACCTTGAGGTGCCACATGGCTTCGGGGATGCCGAAGTCGAACAGGTAGACGCCGGCCACGCGCTCGACGGCGCGCGCATAGACCTGGGCCGCTCCGCCGATGGCGTGGAGATAGACGGCGCCCGATTCCTGCATGGCCGCGAGCGTTTTGGCGCCCATGCCGCCTTTGCCGATCACGGCGCGCACACCGTAACGGCGAATCACATCCGCCTCGTAGGGCTCTTCGCGAATGCTGGTGGTGGGGCCGGCGGCCTTGGTGACCCACTGGTCGCCCTGCTTCAGCATCACGGGGCCGCAGTGGTAGAGAACGGCGCCGTGAAGATCGACGGGGGGAGGGTTCTTCATGAGGTAGGCGTGCACGGCGTCGCGGCCGGTGAACATGTCGCCATCGATCAGGACCACGTCGCCCACTTTGAGCGCGCGCACCTGGTCTTCGGTGAGCGGGGCCTGGATGTGGATCTCGCGGCCGGTGAGGGGAAGACCTTCGTCCTTGGCGAGCCGCTCGACGGGGCGGGACGGGTCGCGATAGAGCCACTCGACGATGGCTCCGCTGGCGGCGTCGAGGCGCACGCCGAGGCGGCGGAAGGCCCAGCAGTCGTAGGCCACCGATACGAAGAAACTGGCGGGCAGGCGGTTGGCCGCTCCGATTTTGCAGCCGATCAGGGAGGCCGCGCCGCCGAATCCCATGGGGCCGACGCCGATCTTGTTCGCTTCGGCGAGGACGCGGGATTCGAGATCGGCGAGGACCGGGTCGGGGTTGACGTCGTCGAGCGGGCGGAGCAGTTGCTCCTTGGCGAGATCGTAGCCGTGGGCGCGATCGCTTCCGATGCAGACGCCGAGAGCTCCGGGCGAGCATCCCTGTCCCTGCGCCTGCCAGACGGCGTGGAGGAGACACTTGCGCACGCCTTCGAGGTCGCGGTCCGCGCGGCCGAGGCCTTCGATGGGGCACGGGAGCGAGTACTGAATGTTCTTGTTCTCGCAGCCGCCGCCTTTGAGGATGAGGCGGACCTCGATATCGGGCTGCTCCCACTGTTCGAAGTGGAAGACGGGCGTGCCGGGTCCGAGATTGTCGCCGCTGTTGCGGCCGGTGATGGAATCGACGGAATTGGGGCGAAGCTTGCCGCGGCGGGTGGCTTCGGCGATGGCCTCGCAAGCCGCCTGGCGGACCTCGATCTGGCTGACACCGACGGGCGTGTGGATGAAGAAGGTGGGCATGCCGGTGTCCTGGCAGATGGGGGCTTCGTCGTCCGCGGCCATGTCGATGTTGCCGGCGATGATGGCGAGCGCCTGCGCGGCCTGCGTTCCGGGCGTTTCCGCGGGGGCGGCCAGCGACATGGCCGCACGAACGTCGGGCGGCAGATTGGTGGAGGTCTCGGTGATCAGATCGAGGAGACTGCTGTTAAGGAACTGCATGGCGATTCCATGGTATCCCACACGTGGGTGGGAATTCGATATACTTCCCTGCTGCGGAGGTTCACATGGCGGAGTTCCGGTTGGGCGACGACATCGACGATTTTTGCGTGAAGTGCCGGCGGCTGACGAACCACTCGATCGTGTCGTTGATGGGCACGCAACCGGCGAAGATGCGGTGCCGCACGTGTTACCACGAGCACGACTTCCGCAACGGCGAGGCTCCGCCGAAGAAGGACACGAAGAAGGAAGCTCTGTTCAAGCAGGTGCTGGCGACGGTGGATCCGTCGGCGGTAGCGATTGAGGCGGTGGAGGAGACGAAGAAGCCGAAGGCCAAGGGGAAGAAGGCCTGAGGCGGGACTGAAGCCCCGCGCGGACTGAAGAGGGTGCTGAAATAATCCGCGAACGTCCAAAACATTACTGGCCGCCGATTGTGTTCCTGGACTTTTTCCGCAGCGTGTGGAGCCCGCCCTCCAACTGCTACGGCAGCTCTTCCAGCAGACGGTCGATGTCGGCGGGGCTGATGTAGAAGTGGGGGGAGGCTCGGACCCAGCCTTGGCGGGGGCCGGCTATGAATCCCTTTTGCTTGAGCTGGCTGACGAGGTGACGGGCGTCGATGCCTTCCTTGCGGAAGCTTACGATGCCGGCTGCGGTTGCGGGGGTGCGATCGCCGAGCACGTCATAACCCTTGGCTTGAACTCCGGCGGCGATTTGGTCTCCCAGCGCCTGGACCTGAGGCGCGATTCTGTCGATACCTACTTCGAGGAGGAATTCGATGGCCGCTCGCAGGCCGTAGCATCCGATGGTGTTCAATGTGCCGCACTCGTAGCGGCCGGCGTCGGGGCGGAGAGTCATGTCGCGGCTGGCGTAGTCGCTGTAGTGGGCCATGTTGGTCCAGCCGAGCTCTACGGGCTCGATGGAATCCTGGAGGTCCTTTTGCACGTAGAGGATTCCGCAACCTTCGGGACCGAGCAGCCATTTGTGACCGTCGGCGGCCAGGGCGTGGATGCGGGCCTTCTTCACATCGAGCGGAAAGGCGCCCAGGCCCTGGATGGCGTCCACCACGAAGAGGCAGCCGTGGCGGTGGCAGATTTCGCCGATGGCTTCGAGATCGGCGCGGCGGCCGCTGAGATATTGCACGAAGCTGATGGCGAGAAGACGCGCGCCGCGGACGGCCCGATCGATGGTCTCAAGCGAGTCGGCGGCGGAGAACCACTCGACCTTGACGCCATGGCGCTCCAATCGCTTCCAGGGGAAGATGTTGGCGGGAAACTCCTCCTGGAATCCGATGAGGCGGTCGCCGGGGCGCCAGTCGAGGCCCATGGCTACGGTGGCGAGTCCCTCGGAGGTGTTCTTGATGGTGGCGATCTCGTCGCGGTGAGCGCCGATGAGGCGGGCGGCGGCCTGGCGGACCCCTTCGTAGGCGGCCAGCCACTGGTCGTAGTGCAGGGAGCCGAAGCGCAGGGCGTCGTCGGCCAGGTGGCTCATGGCCTCGGCGGCGGGGCGGCACAGGGGCGCAACGCCGGCGTGGTGCAAGTAAACGAGTTCCTGGGTGATCGGGAACTCTTCGCGCCAGGATTCCCAGACCGGCGCCGCGGCAGGATTTCTGTCGTAACCCATGGTCCCAACTATACGTTAAACCAATGTCAGAGAGAATCCGTGGCCTGGGGCGTATACTGGATGGTAGAAAGCCCGCTGGGCAGGAGGTTTTCGATGGATCGGTTCTCACCCGTTGCGCTATCCGCTGTCTTGTCGCTCACGCTGCTTGCTCCGCAAGTCGGCTGGGCGGCAGACGACAAAGAAAAAGACCCTGACCAGATCGGCAATCGCGATGTGGGCAAGGGGCTGAACATGTATTCCCTGGAGAAAGAGATCGCCCTGGGGAAGGGACTGGCGCAGGAGGTGGAGCGGTCGGCCAAGATGGTGGACGATCCGGTGATCTCGGAATACGTGAACCGGGTGGGGCAGAACCTGGTGCGGAATTCCGACGCGAAGGTGCCGTTCACGATCAAGGTGATCGACAGCGAGGACGTGAACGCGTTCGCGCTGCCGGGCGGGTTCTTCTTCGTGAACACGGGCCTGATCCTGAAAGCGGACTCGGAGGCGGAACTGGCGGGCGTGATGGCGCACGAGATCGCGCACGTCGCGGCGCGGCACGGCACACGGAACGCCACGCGGGGGATGATCGCCAATCTGGCCACCATGCCGCTGATCTTCATGGGGGGCTGGACCAGCTACGGGATCTACCAGGCGGCCAGCGTGCTGATCCCGGTGGGCTTCCTGAAGTTCTCGCGAGGGATGGAGGCGGAAGCCGATATGCTCGGGCTGGAGTACATGTACAAGACCGGGTACGATCCGACGGCGTTCGTGGACTTCTTCGAGAAGATTGAGACGCTGGAGAAGCGAAAGCCGGGGACGATGAACAAGGTCTTCTCGACGCATCCACCGACGGATGACCGCATCAAGGCGGCGCAGAACAACATCCAGGAACTGCTGAAAGCCAAGCCGGAATACGTGGTGAGCACGTCGGAATTCGACAGCGTTAAATCGCGGCTGATGGCGATGGAAAACCGCCACAAGGTGACCGATAAGGATTTGAACAAGCCGCGCTTGCGGAAGAAGCCCGGTTCCGGTACCGCCGCCGGCGACGGCACGAGCACCGACCAGAAGGGTGGGGACGATTCAGACGATCGTCCGACCCTGAAACGACGCGATTAGTTCCTTCTCCTTTCCGGGGTAGTGCCCACGCCCGCATCCGGGAGACCGGCGGCGGGCGTTTCCTTTTTGTCTCGTTGCCCGTAAGGCGAAAAGTCATAAGAAGCAAAAGACGATTCGGCCACGAATGAACACGAATACGAACTTCTTGTTTTGATTTCATCCGTGGCCATAATTCTCTTCTTCGGCATCGGCGGTGCCGCGGGTCCGCTGCCTGCCTGGCGGGTCGGGCATTTCGCAAAGGCGCGCGTGGAAGATTGATGGCCGCCGATGAACGCCGATGAACGCCGATGAACGCCGATGGGAAAGGCGATCCTGCCGGATGGGTATCGAGTGCGGAATAATCGGAGCATGGAAAAATTCCTGGATGGCAAGGCGGCGGTGGTGACGGGGGGGACGCGGGGGATCGGGCGGGCGGTGGCCGAAGCGCTACTCGGCGCGGGCGCGGCGGTGGCGATCTGCGGGCGGTCCGGGGAGGCGGTGAGCCGGGCGGTGGCGGAACTGGGCGCGGGCGGGGGCAAGGTGGTGGGGTGCGCGGCGGACGTGTCCAATCCCGGCGATGTCGCGGCGCTGTTCCGCACGGTGGACGAGAAGCTCGGCGGGCCCGATATTCTGATCAACAACGCGGGCGTCGGTGTGTTCGCGAGCGTCGCCGATTTGACGGCGGAGGAATGGAGGCACACGATCGGCACGAACCTGGACGGCGTTTTCTATTGCTGCCACGAGGCGATGCCGCGGTTCCGGAAACGCGGGGGC
>DATNLV010000529.1:0-6989 GCA_035602665.1 Bryobacteraceae bacterium
CGGCCGAGGATCTCATCCAGGTATCGGGAGCGCCGGTGGTCGTCCCAATAGCGGCTGGGCGCGAAGAACATCCGCATAGTGAGGATGTGGTCGATGCGAAAGCCGCGGTTCACTCCGACCTGATTGAGGAAGCTGCGGGCCAGCAGGCCGGCGCCCGACAGCAACACCAGCGAGAGCGCCACCTCGGTAACCACCAGCATGCGGCGGAAGCGGCTGCTGCGCAATGTGAACCGGTCGATGCCGGCCCTGAGGGCGGCACGGGCGCCGGTTCGCGCGAAGGCCAGTGCCGGCGCGAGGCCGAATACCACGGTGGTCAGAACAGAAAGAGCGAGGCTGAACGCGAGCACGCGAAGATTGACGCCCACGCCTTCCAGACGCGGCAGTGCCAGAGCGGGAAGAGAGGCAATGGCGGCGCGGAGTCCGAAGACCGCGAGCCCCACGCCCACCAATCCGCCGGCGAGCGACAGCAGCAGACTCTCCGTGAGCAGTTGACTGACGATGCGGACGCGGCTGGCTCCGAGCGCCGCGCGCAACGCGATCTCGCGCTGCCTCTCGGTGCCTCGCATCAGCAGCAGGCTGGCCACGTTGCCGGCGGCGATGAGCAGCACAAACGTAACGGCGCCAAACAACAGCCACAGAGCGGTCGAAACTTCGCCGGTCGTCTGCACATACAGGGAAATGAGGCCCGCACTCCAGCCGCGGTTGGTCTCGGGCCGCTCGGCGGCGATCTGCCGCGCGACATTGTCGAGATCGGCCTGCGCGCTAGCCATCGAGACCCCGGGTTTCAGCTTGGCGATCACGTCGATGTAGCGGCCCTGGTCCGCCGCGGTGGCCGGCGTGATGCCGGCCGGGGCCCAGAACTCGGCGTGGGCGAACGTCAGGTCGAACCCTTCGGGCATCACGCCGATGATGGTGTGCGGCTCGCCCAGGATGGACATGGTGCGGCCGACAACGTGCGGGTCACTTCCGAAGCGGCTGCGCCAGAGTTCACAGCCGAGCACGACAACGCGCCGCCCGTTGGGGACATCTTCACTCGCGTCAAACGTGCGCCCGACGAGAGGGCGGACATTCAATATCCGGAAGAAGTCCGCCGACACCAAGGGGCCGTTGATGGCGGCCATGGCTTCGAACGAATGCGTGCGGTCGCGCCAGGCCAGGAAGTTCGAGGGACTTGCGGGATTCTGCTGGTTCCGAGTTCCGAGCGAGGCAGTCACGATCGTCTTGGGAGGATGTTCCCAGAGCATCACGATGCGCTCGGATTCCGGGAAGGGGAGCGGCTTGAGCAGCACGGCGTCAAGCACGCTGAAGACAGCGGTATTTGCGCCGATGCCGAGGGCGAGCGTGGCGACGGCCGCGGCGGTGAATAGCGGCGCATGCCGCAGCGCGCGTGCGCCGATGCGCAAATCGCGCAGCAGCGTTTCGAGAAGCGGGAAGCTCCAGACTTCGCGGCTCTGCTCCAGCAGCGACGTGCGGTTGCCGAACTGGGCGCGGGCGGCGAGCAGGGCCTCGGCCGGGTCCATGCCGGACTCCACCAGTTCGTCCGCCCGTTCCTCGATGTGGGCCTCGATCTCGGCGGCCAGTTCCCGGTCGAGCCGGCGGCGGCGGAAGAGCTGCGCGAGGCGCGTCATGACTCGGCCGGCCTCATCACCCGGCTGATTCCCGTGTGCATGCGTTCGAAGGCCGCCCGCTCGCGCTCGAGTTGCTTCCGGCCGGCCGGGGTGATGCGATAAACCCGAACCTTCCGGTTGCGCGCCGAGATGCCCCATTCGGCATCCACCCAGCCTTCGCGCAGCAGGCGCTGCAGGGCGGGGTAGAGGGTGCCCTCCTCAATCTGCAAAAGGTCGCCGGCAGTCTGGCGGATCTTCTGGGCGATGGCGTAGCCGTGCTGCGGTCCGCGCCGCAGGGTTTGCAGCACCATCATTTCCAGAGCGCCGGGAAAAAGGTCGCGCCGTTCGTTGCTTTCCATGTCACTCTATGCCTCGTGCCTCTATGCATAGAGTGCATCAGGAACGGCCCGCTGTCAAGGGGTAGGCGCGCGGCTGTGTTTGAACAGTTTGCGTTTGATGTCGGGCCAGAACTCTTTCGCGACGTCGGAGAAGCAGTCGGTCGCCAACTGAATCGCCAGCCTCTGGGCATTGTCGCTGGCATCCCGGGTGTCCGGGTAGTAGGCATTGGAGATGGCCGTGGCCGTGGCGTTGCCGACCACTTCGGAGAAGTTGAAGCGCCAGCCGCCGGAGTCCAGCCGCGTGACGAAGATACGAGTCGCGGCGTACCAGATGCGATGTCGCAGCGGCCCGGAGCCGAGGCGGAAGTAGCGCGGATCCTCTTTGAGGAGCGCGGGCCAGAGGCCCTCGGTCATGATGTTGCCGATCGCCTGGTCGGCGTAGGCCGTGGCATAGCGCCTGGCGTAGCCCTTCAATCCCTGGCCGAACGAGGGATTGTCGTCCTCGAGCTGGTACAGCCCGGCGAAGGCCGCGCCGGTGAGGAAAAGCGGCCAATCGAAAGAATCCTTGGCGGCGATCGTCATCTTCTGCTTTGCCGTGAGGGGCGCAAAGGGGATGGAGGATTCCGTGGTCCGGTAGTTCGGCATCACGCCGAAGACCCGTCCCTCGGTGACGGTTGGGGATGGCGTGGGAGTTGGGGTGGGCGACGGCGTGGGGTCCGGCTGCTGAGCCACGGCGAAGACCGGTAGCAGTATCACGAATGCCAGGATTATGCGCACACTTCTCCTCTTTGCTTCGACGCCTCCCTGCGAACCCAGGTTACCTGCCAACCTTCTTCCGGAGTTCGAGCCAGATGGAGAAGACGCCAGGGTTCTCGAGCCAGGTGAGCATCCACAGCACCATCTCCTCCTTCGCGGCCCGCTCGCCGGCCGTGAGCTTCGGACGGCGCAGCGCGAAGCGGGCGTGGTCCTTCGCGGTGATCGCCGCGCGGCGGCAGGCACGGGCCCGCCGTACATCTCCCGCGGCCGTCGCCTGGGCGTACTCGCGCTCCATGTCCAGCAGCGTACGCTCGAGGTTCTCGAACCCATCCTGGCGGATGCCGCAGACTAGCGGAGCCAGCGGAACGCCGGTCTCGCGCAGCAGGCGCCGCAGAGTCGCTTCGCTCACCGGGGCGAGCGTGCACAGCAACTCGCCGAAATCCGCTTCGGTGATGCGTTCCGGCCGGTGGGCCTCAAGGAAGGCCGCCAACGCCTCCCGCTTGCTTTTCCTGCCTGCGGACGCCACGCCTATATTGTTGGACAGCGCGGGTGTGGTCCGCCAGTTCCTTGGAGAACTGGTGGCCGCCGGAGCCATCGGGGCGCGCCACAAAATAGAGGTAGTCCGTGGCCGCGGGTTGGATCGCGGCTCGCAAAGAAGCCATGCCCGGATTGGCGATGGGGCCGGGCGGCAGGCCCGCGTGCTGGTAGGTGTTGTAGGCCTGGCGGCTCGCGAGGTCCGAACGGTGGATGACGCCGTGGTAGCGGTCTTCGACCTCGGCGGCGTAGACGGCGGTCGGATCGCACTGCAGGGCCATGCCGATCCGCAGGCGGTTCGAAAAGACCGAGGCGATGAGCGGCCGCTCGTCCGGCAACTTGGCCTCGCGCTCGACCAGCGAGGCGAGCGTCACGACCTCGTGCGGTTTCGCGGCCGGCGGGCCCAGGGCGGTCCAGGCCTTGCGGAAGCGATCGGTCATCAGGCGGCAGAGCTGCGCCGGCGTGGTGTGGCGCGTTACGTGATAGGTGTCGGGGAAGAGGTAGCCTTCGAGCGAAGGCGCCTGCGGGTCGAGGTCGCGGATCGCGGCGGGATCGCGGGCCGCGGCGAGGAACGCCGTGCCATTCATGATCTTCAATCGCTCGAGCGTCTGCGCGATGTCGAAGGTGCTGTTGCCTTCGGGCACCACCAGCACGTAGTAGAAGACGTCGCCGCGCACGATGCGATCGAAGACCTTCCACATGCTCTGGCGGTCCTTGAACATGTACTCGCCGGCCTTGAGCCTGGCTCGGGGACGGAGGGCGCGGACCATCAGGAACTGCAAGCGGTTTTCGATGACGCCGCCGTCGGCCAGGATGCGCGCGATCTGGCGCGCGTTGGCGCCGCGGGGGATGACGACGAAGCACTGCCGCGGCGGGCCTACGCTCGGCGTCAGGACCCAGAGGGCGACGAGCGAGACAACGACGAGCGCGGTCACGAGGGCGGCCAGGGTCTTCATGCCAACTCCGCCATTCCCAGGGAGTCGAGGTAGCTCTGCAGCAGGATCACGGCCGAGAGGCGATCGACGGCGCGGGCTCGCTTCTCGATGCTGATCCCGCTCGAACGCAGGACGCGTCCGGCCTCGACCGAGGTCAGGCGTTCGTCCCAAAGGCGGACGGGCAGGCCGCTGCGGGCTCCCAGTCCATCGGCGAAATGGCGGACCCACTCCGCCTGCCGGCCTTCACGGCCGCTCATGTTGACCGGGTTCCCGATGAGGATCAATGCGACCCCCTTCGCGGAAGCCAGGTGTGAAATGACTGCATAGTCTTCCCGTGTGTTGGTGCGTTGGATGGTGTCGAGACCTTGCGCCGTGATGCCCAACTCGTCGCTGACGGCGACGCCGATACGGCGTTTGCCCACGTCGAGGGCGAGGATGCGCGAGATTTGAGGATCGGATGGCATGTCGTGCTGCGTTGTGCCCGCAGGCCGGAGCGTCCCCATGAGTGGGGACGCGGCACGCAAGAGTGCGTGCGCCACGGCGAATTTCATTATACGGCCCATCATGCTACAGTAGCGTTTGGCATTTTGCGTGCGGGGAACACCCGCAATTGCAGGGGTCTCTACTTCGTGGCTGTTGCTCCGCGTTCGATCCGGACCTTGAGCCCGGGCGGTTTCGGCTCGTCGGTCATCGCGCTGGCAGGCGCGATCGCACTCCTCTACTACGGCCGCGTCTTCCTGGTGACGATGGCGACCGCGGTCATCATTGCCTTCATCCTGGAGGTGCCCGTAGGGTGGCTGATGCGGCTGCGGATTCCCCGCGGACTGGCCAGCTTCCTGGTCTGCGCCATCGGGATCTGCGTGGTCTATCTTCTGGGCCTGGGGGTCTACACGGAGGGCACGGGCCTGGTGGACGACTTGCCGAAGTACGGCCAGAGGATCGGCGACGTGGCGGATCAGGTGATCGAACGGGCCGAATCGATGGAGCAGTCCGTCGTGAACCTGGTGGTGCCCAAGCGCTTTCGCGAGCAGGGGAGCGTGCAGCAGCAGGCGCAGAAGAAGCCTGTCCGGCGGCGTGGGGCTGGGGAGCCGGCGGCCACTCCGCTCGCCGCCATTCCCGCCGCGGTGACCGAGGTCCGCATACGTCCCGAGCGGCCTCCGCTGCTGGATTTTTTGTACTCGCACCTGGGGCCGGTTTACGAGGTTCTGCTGATGGCCTCGTTCGTTCCCTTCCTGGTCTATTTCATGCTGAGCTGGCGGGAGCACATTTACCGTAGCTTCCTGAAGATTTTCCAGGGCGAGGCGCGGCTGATGGCGGCAAAATCGGTGGATGGCATCGCGGTGATGGTGCGGGCGTTCGTGGTGGGAAACTTCGTGCTCGGGTTGCTGCTTGCGGCGGCGAGCACCGCGGCGTTCTGGGGATTCCATCTGCCCTACGTGTTCCTGGTCGGTCCCGTCAGCGGGTTTCTGAGCCTGGTGCCGTACATCGGAATGCCGCTGGCCATGATCCCGCCGTTTCTGGCGGCGCTGGCGATTTACAAGAACCTGACATCCTACGTCCTGATGCTGTCGATCGTGGCGCTGTTCCATCTGATTGCGATGAACCTGCTATACCCGAAGGTGGTGGGGCCGCGGGTCCACCTCAATCCGCTGACGGTGACGATCGCGCTGATGTTCTGGAGCGTGCTCTGGGGCGCGCCGGGCCTGGTGCTGGCGATTCCGCTGACGGCCGGGATCAAGGCGGTGTGCGATAACGTGAGCGGCCTCGAGCCGGTGGGCAAGTTCCTCGGTGACTGATGATGGCTGTAAGCCATCTTCAGTCAGCCGGGGAACAGCTGTCAGCTATCAGCCGTCAGCTGTCAGCTGGTAGGTGGCCGCCTTTCGGCGGCGGTTTTTTTGTTTCATGGTGAATATATGAATGCATACATGAAAGAGAAGCTGGAGCCGTATATCAAGCTGGCTCCTTTTCTGGGGATTGGCCTGGTGGTGGTGCTGGTGGCGGCCGCGGCAATCTTCTACGGGAACAAGGGCGCGCACCTGGAGCTGGCGGGCTCGATCCTGAAGGTGCGGACGATGCCGATCGAAGAGAACAGCTCGGCGGCCATCATCGACTTTCGATTCCGGAATCCATCCGACTACGTGTTCAAGGTGCAGACCGTCGAGGTGACGATGACGGACGCGAAGGGGAACGTGGTGGACGGGTCGGTGATTTCGGAGGTGGATTCGAACAGCCTGTTCGCCTACTACCCGGCGCTGGGGCAGAAGTTCAACACGAGCCTGTTGCCGCAGACGAAGGTGAAGGGCGGGGAATCGATGGACCGCATGCTGGCGGTGCGCTTCGAGCTTCCGGAGGCGGCGCTGAAGGACCGCAAGGGGATGCGCGTCCATGTGGTGGAGGTTGCGGGGCAGGAGGCGGAGTTTTTGGAGGGGGCGAAGTAGGGGGCGGGAGTGTCCGATTCCGGGACTAGGACGGTCTTGCACTTTTTGGATTTCGGTTTCTTGCTGGGCTTGAGCGGGGAGTGCGGAGGCCAGGGCCGCGCTGGCGCGCGGGCGGTCGATTTGGCGATGCGAAAACACGGGTGCTACCTGGGATCAGCCTAGGACCTGGGGCGCGGGTCGTGGGGGGCAGGTTCTCGCAAGTGACAGAGGCGGCGGGAGATTGACTTTTGCGTATTGTGGGAATGAAAAAGGTTGCATCGGCGAGGCGGCGCAGTAGCTTGCGGGCGAGGACAAAGTGGCGGGCCGCCCGCTGATGCAACCGGGCAGTGAACGAAACCGCAACGAACTGGCTGGTTATGGGGATTGAATGGCAGGACTCGG
>DATNLV010000600.1:0-4520 GCA_035602665.1 Bryobacteraceae bacterium
CTCACCAGCGCCTTGGCTTGCTCGTAAGGCATTCCCAGCGCGCGAAAACCGTCCGCCGCCCGCCGTGCCAGCCCTTCGCCTTCCCGGGCGAGGTTCAGCTCCAGAACCATCTCGGCTTCGTCCAGATCGCAGAGCGTGCTGTGATAGGTGTCGCCCGCCTCCTGGGCGCGCTCGCGCGAGATCTGGTAAAGTCTTCGCGCCTCGGTATAGTCGCCGCGGAGATAGAAAAGATAGGCGATGTTGTAGTCGGCCCGCGCCACCAGGTTGGCCAGGCCGTGCCGGTCGCAATGCTCGCGCGCCCGCCGATAGTGCGAGAGCGCCTCCGGAAAGCTCCCGAGATTGGTATAGGAGACAGCCAGGTTGCTGAGCGCGGCGCCGACGTCGTAGGGTTCGCCGGCGGCCTCGAAGCCCTGGAGCGCGCGTTGATATCGCGCCAGCGCATCTTTCGGACGGTCCTGGCGGAAGTAGATATTCCCCACGTTGGAATCCAGGCGCGCCAGGCGCAGCACATCCTGGTGACGGTGGAAGATGGTCTCCGCGCGCGCGGCCCACTGATGGGCTTCCTCGTACTGTCCACGGAAGATAAGCGCTTGAAGGCCGCCCAAAAGAGTGCGCGCGAGTTCGGTCTCGGCTCCCGCTTCATCGAACAGCGCCGCGGCCGCGCCGTAAGCGGCGACTGCTTTTTCGTAGTCCCCTGCAACATGGCTGCAGTGGCCCTGCGAGCGAAACGCCCACGCGCGAGACAAAGGATCGCCGCGCAGTTCCGCCACCTTCTGCGCGGCCCGGTTGAGACGCAGCGCACGGGGCCGGTCGCGGTACAGGGCTCCGAGCACTCCGGCATGCAGCGCCGCGGAGGCGTCCGGCGGCAGTGACGGTCCGGCGCCGGACAGGAACGCGGCCATCGCCTGCTCTTCCTCGATTCCGGCCAGAGCTTCCAGCCAATCTGCGCGCTCCGTGTTCACACCCCTACCTTCTCAAGCGCTTTTCTCAGCTTGGTCAGACAACGGCCACGTATGAAGCCTATGGAGCCCGCGGCCAACCCCAGCGCGCGGGCCACCTGCGCGTAAGGACGCGGCGGGTCCTCGAAGAACAGCATCCCTACTAACTCGCGGCATCGGGGGGGAAGCTGCTCGATGGCCTCGCGAATCTTCTGCTCGCGTTCCGCCTCGGCATGGACCGCGGCGGCATCGGGCCCGCGATCGGCCAACTCGTGCTCTAATCCGCTGATCAGTACGGTTCGCTGGGCGCGCTGCTTCACCAGCAGACAGCGGCGCGCGGCGGCCGTAATGAGCCACGATCCCAAGCCTTCCACGTGCTCCAGGCGTCTCAGATCGCGGTACAAGTCGATCCAGACCTGCTGGAAAACATCCGCGGCATCGTCCGGAGCAAGCTGGTACTTGACCGGGATCGACGCCACCAGCCGCCGGTATTTCTCGATCAGTGCCTCCCATGCGATGTTGTTGCCGTCCAGGCATTCGCGGACCAGACGGTCGTCCGGCCACGTCTCAGCCGCCTTTTTGGCGATCATCGAGCATCAGCCCCGCGCGAGCGCACGAAGAGTTCGCCGGCATTCCAAAGCGTAAAGTGATCGAGAAGCGCCGGCCGGAAGTTGCCCACGTTTCCTCGTTGCGCAACCACCACCGACGGGCTCACCAGGAAGATCATCGGCAACTCGGCCGCCACAATCTCCTGAACCCGGTCGTACATCTTCTTCCTCTCTCCGGCATCGAGAGTCACCATCTGCTGTTTCATCAACCGGTCGATCTCGCCCTCCCAATCGGTGGCCGGCTGCTTCTGGTTAGGATTCCACAGGTGCATGCCGCCGGAAGACAGCCAGACGTTCTGCTCCGCGTTGGGATCGGCGTCGCCGCCGCCCAGAGCGAGAAGCGCGGTATCGAACTGCTGCGTGTCAACCACGCGGCCCAGCAGCGAGCGGAACTCGAGCGGTGCGATCGTCACGGCGATTCCAAGTTCGCCATAGTCGGCCTGGAGCATGGTGGCCATCGCGATCCGCTCCGGGCTGCTGCTCGAAACCAGGATCGAGAATTCCACCGTCGCGCCCGTGGGATCGACCAGATGTCCCTCCGGGTTCCAACGGAATCCGGCCTTGCGCAGTTGCTCGCGCCCACCGGCCACCGAGCGCGCCGGATGCGGCAGCCGGCCGTCGTACCAGAGCAGATTCCCAGGGGTCACGTGACCCCAGAGAGGCGTGGCTCGGCCCTGATAGACGATGTGCGCCAGGGCCTCGCGGTCCGTGGCAGCCGAAAGCGCGGCACGGAACTCATGCGAGTTGAACCACACGAGCTTCGAGCTTCGCGGCGAGAGGTTGAAGCACAGGAAGTTGTATTCCAGGCCCGGCCCCAGGTCCGTGACCGCCGCGCCCTTCCCCTGCAGGTAGGAAATCGACTTCATGTTCAGCCGGTTCAGCACGTCGAGATCTCCGGAAACGAAGCGCGCCAGCTGCACATCCTCATCGGTGAGCAGGCTGAACTCGATGCCGTCCAGATAGGGCAGGTCCCCTCCGCCCTCGGGCGCCGGCCGCCAATAATACGGATTCCGCTCCAGAAGGACCGCGGCCCCGGGCCGGTACTCTTTCAAGCGGAAGGGCCCGAGTCCCGCAATTTCCGCGGGCGAGGTTCCTACCGTCCAGGCGTCCCGGAGTTTGCCGGCTTTCCATTGGGGCTCCAGGCGGTGCCGCGGCAGCATGGCCACGGAATCGAACAACCGCTCGGCCGCGGCATAGGGCTTGGGCAGCACGAACTCCACCGTAAAACCGTCTTTCCGGAGGCATTGGATCGGCTGACCATCGATGATCAACAGGTCGCGCTGAGGCGAGCGGACCTTCTCGTCCAGGTACACACCCCACGAGAAGACCACGTCGTCGGCGGTGAACGGCGCGCCGTCGGAGAAGCGGACGCCGCGGCGCAGTTTAAGGGTGTACCTGGTTCCGTCCGGCGACTGCGACCAGGTTTCTGCCAGCGCCGGGACCGTCTTTTGCGTGGACCGGTCGATACTGATCAGGTCCGCGTGAATCCGCCGCAGCACGTCGCGCGATGGTGCGTCGATCGCGATGACGGGATTGAAAGTCTTAGGCTCCGCGCGCAACGCCACATGGAGGATGCCGCCTCGGGAGGGCCGTTCGGCATAGCTCGGCGACACTATGAGGCTCAGAGCGGTCAGTAAGTAGCCCAGTCGCATGCTGGAGTCCGGATACACAAACACTTACGTCTATGATGAGGCCCGAAATCGCCGCACTGCAATAGCACAGGTCAAAAAGAGAGGAATAATTAGACAGACCGGTAGCAGACGCCACCATTGTTCGGGCAGCAGCCAGGCCTGTTTCAGGCCGAGTACCAGCCCGCCCCAGCTAGGCTCGGGCTCACCCACCCCCAGTCCCAGGAAGGAAAGGGTAACTTCAGCGAGCACGAAGCGTGGAAAAAGCACTAGCGCCTGTACGGCCAGCACGCCCCACGCTCCGGGCAGAACGTGCCTCAGAAAAACTCTGAAACCGGACACGCCAAACCCTCGCGCTGCCTCGACATAACCACGCTCCGAGAGACTGAGCACCAGGCCGCGCACGAGGCGCGCGGGGCGGGCCCAACTCACCAGGGCGATGAGGGCCAGCATGGCGGCCACCGCCGCCCGCGGTTTCATATTCAAAGGCAGCACCGCTCTGAGCCCGATCAGCACGTAGAGCCACGGTAGCGAGAGGACCAGATCGCCCAGGCGCATGAGGATCTGGTCAATCCATCCTCCGTTGAATCCTGCAACACCCCCGGCGAGGCCAGCGATGCACAAGGTGAGCGCGGTGGCCAGTAGACCCGCAAGGACGGACCAGTTTGCGCCGACCAGGAATCGGGAGAGGACGTCGCGGCCGTAATCGTCGGTTCCCAGCCAATGCAGCGCGCTCGGCGCAGCGCTGGCAATCTCCCGATGCTGCTCCACCGGGCT
The DNA here is from genome assembly GCA_035602665.1 of Bryobacteraceae bacterium. GTDB lineage: Bacteria > Acidobacteriota > Terriglobia > Bryobacterales > Bryobacteraceae > DASWZN01. The sequence continues at coordinate 3,952 of DATNLV010000600.1, forward strand.
GTAGGGCGCCAGAAGCGGTCCCGCGAGCGAGAGCGCAACCAGCGCGGCCAGGACCGCGATAGGGAGATTACGATTCATGGGGAAGCCGGATGCGCGGATCGAGGCGGTAAAGGACCAGGTCCGCCCCGAGGTTCGAGAGTGCCAGCACCGCCGCCAGGAGCATCAGGATGGTTTGAACAATTGGATAGTCGCGGGCCTGGACCGCTTCGAGGAACAGCGGACCGAGCCCGGGCCAGCCAGTAAGCGCTTCGACGACGAACGAAGAGCCGATCGTGGCGGCGACCGAAAGGCCCGCCAGCGAGACCAACGGGTTTGCGGCCGCACGTAGAATGAAACGAAGCCAGAGTCGCGCGCCGGAGATGCCCCGCGACTCGGCTATGCGGACGAACTCGAGCTCACGGGCAGAGCGGACCTGCTGCGACACGTGCAGAAATACCACGGGCAGCAGGGAACACACCAGCCCGACGATCGGGAGCCAGGCGCCGGTGATCCGGATTCCCGCCCAGACCGCCAGCCACAGCATCAGGCTGACGGCAATCACGTCCGGGACCATGGTTGCGGCCGCGGCT